>NZ_JBFFOH010000048.1:0-16490 GCF_041562805.1 Sulfurovum sp.
CATTTTATAGTTTTTATATTCTAGTATTTTTTTAGTATGATACCCTTTATTTTTATTTATTATTCATATAAGATAAGTGACAATTTTATGACATTTTTACGTCATACTTATAGTATTTAAGTAAAAAAGATTATATAATAATGAAAAATGGATTTACTATGATAGAATTGATCTTTGTGATTGTCATTATAGGTATTTTGGCAGCGGTAGCTATCCCAAAATTGGCAGCCACTAGAGATGATGCAACCTTGTCAGCAATGATGGCGAATACAAAGATTTGTATTCATGATTTAGCATCTTCCTATACAGGCACTGAACAAGAACCCACTATAGATGATTATGATTCTTGTGTGCAGGCGAAAGCAGATGGAGCTAGTATAACGTTAGTTGGAGACTATGTTCATGTTGCGAATGTACATGCTTCATTAAATGGAGACCATGTTTTTAAAGGGATACAGGTAAGTTATTAAGCAATGATTTTTTTATGATATAATAAAATTTAATTATTTGAAGTTAAACATTTAAAATTATAAAGGGAATATTTATGAGAAGAGCATTTTCAATGATTGAGTTAGTGTTTGTGATAGTAGTGATAGGGATACTCTCTGCCATAGCAATTCCGAAATTTGCAGCAACAAGAGATGATGCTCTTGTTTCGAAGGCGAGAGCAACAGTAGGTGCTTTGCGTACTGCAATTGCTACGGAACGACAAAAAAAGATTTTAAGAGGTGATTTTACTGATATTAATGCTACAAGTGCAGCAACTTTGTTAGATTATGGCTTGGATTCTCGTTGGACAGGCCTAACATTTAGTGGACCAGGTGGTACATCATGTGCTTTTAGTGTAACTAATAATAAACTAGTAAAGGGGAGTTGTAATGTTCCTGGGATGAGTGATCTATAGACTTATTCATTCTTCTTAAGCGACTATATCATAGTATGATAAATATTAAAATTTCAGCATAGAGAATAATTTGAGATATTATGCAATAGTACTTTCTCGTTCAAGCGCGCCAAGCTTGACGTATGCATTTAAAGATCACTTATTTACAGGTTTAATTGTTTCTGTACCTTTAAAAACAACGCTTAAAGACGCTGTGGTTATAGCAGAGGTAGAAAAGCCTGAATTTGAAACAGCAGAGATAGCTTCTGTTTCAGATAAGCGTTACAGTAACGAGCAAATGGAGATAGCAAAGTTTATCTCTGAGTATTATTTTTCTTCTTTTGGAGAAGCGATTTCTCTTTTTCTCCCTTATAAAACTATAGATCTTATGCTTCAAATTCATAAAGAAAAACTTTTAGAAGAAGATGAAGATAAAATAACACTTCCTAATTTATCGGATATGCAGCAAAAAGCATATGAACAACTTCTCAAAAAAGACAAAGCTTTACTTTTTGGTGTGACAGGTTCAGGTAAAACAGAGATCTTTATTTCACTTATGGCAAAGATGATGGAAGAGGGTAAAACTTCTATTTTTCTTATGCCGGAAATTTCACTGACACCTCAAATGGAAAAACGTCTTAAAGTCTATTTTGGTGAGAGTGTTGCAATGTGGCACTCTAAGTTGACCAAGAAGAAGAAAGAGTCTATCTTGGAAGGTATAGAAGAAGGGAAGATCAGTATCGTGGCTGGGGCGCGTTCGGCGCTTTTTGTGCCATTGTCTAATCTTGGGCTTATCGTGGTGGATGAAGAGCATGATGATAGTTATAAGGCGATGACTCGACCTCGTTACCATGCACGTGATGTGGCTGTGTTGATGGGTAGTAAGGTGGGCGCAAAGGTCTTGTTGGCATCTGCGACACCCTCTATGGGTTCGTATTCTAAATATGATGTTGTCAAACTCGATAAACCTTATGTGCAGACACAAAAAAACTACAAGTTCATCTCTGGTGATAGCCTTAACCATACCATCTTGGATGCGATACACACACATTATAAAGCGGGTAACCAGTCACTACTATTTCTTCCTACACGTGGTAATTTCAAGTACCTCTACTGTGAAAGTTGCGGAAAAACGCATCTGTGTCCTTACTGTTCAGTAGGGATGGCTTTACATAGAAAATACAGACACCTTAAATGTCACTACTGTAACTTCACGGAGGCGATAGTGGATACCTGTACTAACTGTGGACACACTCCACTGAAGAGTGAACGTATGGGAACAGTGGAAGCCATAGAAATTATCTCTGAAGCGGTAGAGGGGATACAAGTCGAGCAGTTTGACAAAGATAGTATTACAACTGCCAAGAAGCTTAAAGAGGCTTTGAGTCGTTTTGAAACAGGAGAAAGTCAACTTCTTTTAGGGACACAGATGTTGAGTAAAGGCCATGACTATGCAAATATTACATTGAGTATCATTATGGGGCTTGATTACATCTTGGGACTTGCCGATTACAGAGCAAGAGAAAGAGCGATGTCTTTACTTTTTCAAATCGCAGGTCGAAGTGGTCGTGCACATGCTGCAGAGGTCATTGTACAGACAGGAGATCCGGATTTTTTTCAAACCTATTTGGCTGATTATGAGCTTTTCATAAAAGATGAGCTTGCCTTTTTAGAGATGGCAGACTATCCTCCTTTTGCTTCACTTGCACGTATCCTCATCGCACATAAAGATGAGACCAAAGCAGGAAAGATAACGCTTGATACGGTGACTAAACTCAAAACGTTTAAAAACATAGAGATAGTAGGACATGGAAAAGCACCTGTAGAACGTATAGCCGATAAATATCGTTTCAATATTTTACTAAGATCTAAGAGTCGTGTCCCTTTATTGAAAGCTTTGCATAGTGTAGATTGTAGAGAGATAGAGATAGATTTTGACCCGGTTGAATTCTCTTAATATCCATTGTAGTTTGTTTGGGTAAAATAAGAGAATTATATAGAAGGTGAACCGTGAAAGAAAGAGTTAAAACAAAAAAGATCTATGTGGGTGATGTTGCTGTAGGTGGTGATGCACCTATCTCTGTTCAGTCCATGACATACAGTGATACGCATAACGTTGCAGCCACAGTAGAGCAGATCAACCGTCTACATTTTGCTGGGGCTGATATGGTACGTGTTGCAGTACCTGAGATGCAAGATGCTTTGGCCCTTAAGGCTATCAAAGAGCAGATCTCTTTGCCTCTCATCGCAGATATTCATTTTAACTATAAATTGGCACTGGAAGCAGCAAAATGGGTGGACTGTATACGTCTTAATCCTGGAAACATAGGTGAAAAATCGCGTATCAGAGAGATAGTCAAAGCCTGTCAAGATAGAAACTTACCTATACGGATAGGTGTTAATGCTGGTTCACTGGAAAAAGAGTTTGACCAAAAGTATGGTGCGACTGCAGAGGGAATGGTTGCATCTGCTGAGTACAACATTAAATTTTTGGAAGATCTGGGTTTTACAGATATCAAAGTATCACTTAAAGCTTCGGATGTAGACAGAACCGTAGATGCCTACAGAATGTTACGTCCTAAAAATGATTACCCTTTTCACTTAGGTGTGACAGAGGCAGGAACGATTTTCCATGCGACTATCAAATCTTCTATAGGATTAGGGGCTCTACTGCTTGATGGTATAGGTGACACAATGCGTGTTTCAATTACCGGTGAACTTGAAGAAGAGATCAAAGTGGGAAAAGCCATACTCAAAGACAGCGGCAGGATCAAAGAAGGGTTGAACATTATCTCTTGTCCTACCTGTGGACGTATAGAAGCTGATCTGGTCACAGCTGTAGCAGAAGTAGAAAGACGTACAGCACACATAAAAACACCTATGGATGTTTCTGTGATGGGTTGTGTGGTCAATGCCATAGGTGAAGCCAAACATGCAGATGTGGCCATAGCATATGGTAAAGGTGCAGGGCTGATAATGCTTAAAGGGGAAGTGGTCGCAAGACTTCCTGAAGAAGACCTGGTCGAGAGATTTGTTCAAGAAGTAGAGAAATTCGCAGAGGACAATAAATAATGGAAAATATGTACAACCTAAATATCGAGAGAGCAGTACTATCTGCCGTTATCTTTGATCCTGAAACCTATGAAGAAATTGCAGCGAAGCTAAAGCCACATGACTTTTATCTGCCTTTTCATCAGCATGTTTTTGCTGCGATGGAAGAACTTTCTGTAGAAGAGAAACCGCTTGATGATGAGTTTTTACGTTCAAAACTTAATTCTATGGGTAAGTTTGATGAAGTAGCGATGCTTGATCTTCTTTCAGCAAATCCTATCACCAATACTGCAGCTTATCTCAAAGAGATCAAAGCGAAGTCCAGTAAAAGAGCTTTAGCAACACTTGCAACGCAAATACGAAAAGTCACTATAGAGGACGATCTACCTGCTGAAGAAGTGATGAATCTAGTAGAGAAAAAGCTCTATGAAATTACACAAAACTCAACATCTGATGATTTTAGGGAAGCTAAAGAGATTACTTTGGCCATGATGGCTGAGATAGAACGTCTTAAGGCACTTGGAAACTCCAAACTTATCGGTACAGATACTGGATTTAGAAACCTCAATGATAAAACATCTGGGTTTGGTAAAGGGGACTTGGTCATCATCGCAGCACGTCCTGCTATGGGTAAATGTTTGGGGAAAGGTACAAAAGTACTGATGTTTGATGGTACTTTGAAGAAAGTAGAAGATGTTGTCGTGGGCGATAAGCTCATGGGTGATGATTCTACTCCTCGGAATGTTTTGTCTCTGGCAAGAGGCAGGGAAGAGATGTATTGGGTACGTCAAAATAAAGGCTTGGACTATAGAGTTAATAAGTCCCATATACTCTCTTTGAAGCGTTCACGCAACGAAGGACCACATATCCATGGTGATGTGCTGAATATTGAAGTATCTGACTATATTAAAAAAAGTAATAAATTTAAGTCAAATTATAAAGGATACAAAGTCTCTGTAGATTTTGAAGCTCAACCACTTGACATAGAGCCATATTTTCTTGGATTGTGGTTAGGGGATGGCCGTAGTTCTGATGTACGGATTGCAACACAGGATGATGAAATTGTAGAGTACCTTCGTGAGTATGCTTTCTCACTTGATAAAAAACTACACCGGTATGAAGTTATTGGTAAATGTGCAATGTATGGGATTACAAATATTCAAAAAGAGGGGGCAATGAAAGATGTCAGTAACTCTTTACAGGGGAAACTCAGAACTTTGGGTGTTTTAGACAATAAGCATATTCCACAGCATTATATAGCTAACAGCAGACAAAATAGACTGGAACTTTTAGCAGGACTTATTGATAGTGATGGGTATTATGATGATAAATTTCATGTAATGGAGATTGTTCAAAAAAGAGAATCTTTAGCGAAAGAGATCAAATTTTTGGCCGATTCCTTAGGATTTAGGGCATCATTAAAAGCAAAAAAAGCCAGCATTAAATCTATTAACTATGAATGTAGAGTCTATAGGGTTAGAATTGTTGGTAATCTTGATAGCATACCGACAAAAATACGACGTAAACAAGCAAGAGCATTAGTCTCGAAAAGAGATCATCAACATACCGGCTTCACTGTAGAATATGACAAAGTAGATGACTATTATGGATTTGTACTGGATGGCAATCATCTTTTCTTGCTCGAAGATATGACAGTGACACACAATACGGCATTGGTACTCAACATGGCACTAAAAGCCATAGAACGTAACGAGGGTGTGGCTTTTTTCTCACTGGAAATGCCGGCTGAACAACTTATGCTTAGACTACTTTCTGCAAAAACATCTATACCGCTTCAAGCACTTAGGGTAGGTGACCTTAGAGATGAGCAGTGGAGTCAGCTTTCTGCCGCGACTCAGGACCTCTCTCAGAAAAAGCTTTTTGTAGATGATGGTGGGTATGCAACCATCCATCATGTACGTAGTAAGTTACGTAAGTTGAAGTCGCAACATCCTGAAATCTCAGTGGCCATCATAGATTACTTGCAACTGATGAGTGGTGAAGGTAAAGAAGGAAGACAGCAGGAAGTGTCTGAAATCTCAAGAGGGCTTAAACAGTTAGCCAGAGAACTGCAGATACCTATAGTGGCACTCTCTCAGCTTAACCGTGGAGTAGAAAGCAGGGACAATAAACGTCCAATGCTCTCTGATCTTCGTGAATCCGGAGCCATAGAGCAGGATGCCGATATCATCCTCTTTGTATATCGTGATGATGTGTACCGTGAAGCACAAGAGAAAGAAAAAGAGATGAAAGCTAAAGCGGAAGGTAAAGAATATACTTCTGAGTTTAGAAAAAAACCTGAAGAGGATGCTGAGATCATCATAGGAAAACAAAGAAATGGACCGACAGGAACAGTAAATCTTGTTTTCCAAAAGAACTTTACCCGTTTTGTGGATGCCGCTACTTCACCAGCCTTTGAGATAGAGTATGAAGAGGCCGATATCCCTATGAATGTGGGAAATATAGAGTTACCTGCTATATAGGACGCAATAGAGCAAAGCTCTATTTTGCTACGCTACCGCTGAGCTCTCTTACGACTCGGCATTTAGTGCCTCGCTTGCACTGCAATTTAGTTGCTTGTCAACTGAGGGTTCGCGCAACTTGTTGCTTTAAATAGAGTTAATTTTAAAGGGATTTCTGTGCAATTAGAAAAGCCAAAACTATTCCCTGAAAAGAAAACCTTTGTTTGGGTGATGCTCTTTCTAGTTTTTATAATACTCGTTCGGCTTTTGATTGAATATCAATCGTATCAAAATTTCATTTCAAAACCTTTTTACTATACCCATGCAAAAGTACTGAACGCATATGAGAAGAGCAAGGGAAAGAAACGCTACAAGGTACTTAAACTGCGTAGTGATGATGGTTTTACTTTTTATACGACCAATTACAGTAAAGATAATTTCAACCATAAACGTTTACGCTTACAGATCTTTCCAAATGAGAGCATAACTTTTACCGACTATTTAGGTACATTTTATGTGAAAACCAAGATCAAAGATCAGAAACTTCTACCTCAAACTTTTAAAGATGATCTACTCGAAAAAGTGGCTTCTCAACATCAGGATACCTCTTTACAATCATTTTATAATGCTATCTTTTTTGCAACACCGTTAGAAAAAGATTTAAGAGAGAAAATAAGTATGTTGGGGGTGAGTCATCTTGTGGCATTGAGTGGGTTTCATTTGGGGATATTGTGGGGATTGGTCTATGGTTTACTTTTGTTATTCTATAGACCATTACAGCAACATTATTTTCCTTATAGGCATGCACTTTTTGATGTAGGATTGGTGGCCATAGTATTTTTAGGTGTTTATTTATGGTTTGTAGATTTTCCACCTTCTCTGGTGCGTTCCTATGCGATGGTACTGGTGGGATGGATAGTATTGTTACTTGGTATGGAGCTGCTGAGTTTTACTTTCTTGACCACCATAGTATTGGTACTGGCTGCACTCTTCCCTTCTTTACTTGTTTCTCTTAGTTTTGGACTTTCTGTAGCTGGTGTATTTTACATATTTTTGTTGTTACAGTATAGTAAAGGAGTCAAGACATGGGTGATCTCATTGGTTTTTATTCCTATAGGTATTTTTATTTTAATGCTTCCCATTGTACACAGTGTATTTGGTGTGACCAGTCACTATCAGCTTTTGTCACCTCTGCTTTCATTAGTGTTTGTTCCTTTTTATCCTTTGGTAATGGTATTGCATCTATTGGGCTTTGGAAGTTTATTTGATACGGTTCTATTAGGTTTGTTTCACATGCCCCAAGAGAGTCGTGAGATGCTCTTCCCTATCTGGATGATGCTTGGATATATAGGGTTGTCGATAGGGGCTATATGGAGTAAAACACTTTTTTGGTTAGTGTTAGGACTCTCCTCGTTATATATGGTCTATCTCTTCATCCCTATTTAGCAAGTCACAAAATTTTAACCCATGTAAAAAGATTGCCCATGAAATATAGATCCATAAAAAGAAAAAGAGTAAGGTAGATATACTTCCGTAAACACTTGCGTAGGTTTTATTATGCAGTACATAAAAGACAAAAGCACTTTTAGAGAGGTACCATATCAGTGAAGTGATAAAAGAACTTATCATTGCAGCAGAAACAGTGATACGAAGGTTGGCAGAAGTTTGGTAAAGGACATAAAATACCATCCAAACGATAAAGTAGGGTAAAAAATACAAAAGATGGATACTGCTTGTGATACTGTTCTTGTCCAAATAGCTTTGGATAAATGATGAAAGATAAAATGAAGCAGCCATCATTGTAGGAATGATGATGAGAAGTAAAAGATAAGTCTTCACAGCACTGAAAACGGTACGACTTGGTACATTAAAGATATCATTGACAATATAATCATAGTTTTTAAAAAACATAATGGCTGCGAAGGTAACATAAAATGCACCAACATATCCTAATTTATAGGAGTTTTTCATAAAAGTGTTAATATAGCTCATGACTTCTTTAGAGTCAGTAGGAAGAAGATTTGAAAATATAAGTGTTTCGATCTTTTGATAGACTGAGTCAAATAATGGTAAAGTTGTAAATACCCAAAGCATGATCACAAGCAGGGGGATGATGGAAAAGAGGGTACTCCAACTAAGACTTGAAGCATAATGTCCTATTTTGTCATCAAAAAGGTCACCTAAAAAGTCACGTAAAAATATATAATAATTTTTTAATATTTTTTTCAATTGAGGATTTTTTTGCATCTAAACTCATCCCTCCTTACTATGGATCCTCAGGCTTGCCTGAGGATGATGATAAACTAGTTCGGCAATCCCATTTTACCCGGGTTGAGTATGTTGTTAGGATCAAAAGCTTTTTTGATATCTTTAAACAGTGCAAGTTCATCATCATTAAATGCAATATCCATAAAAGGTGCTTTACTTGTACCGATGCCATGTTCACCACTCAGTGTTCCACCCATGTCGACTACAAGTTGGAATATCTCTTCTATGGCTTGATGTCCATCATGAAGTTGTTTTTCATCTGAACCGTCTACCATGACATTGACGTGGATGTTTCCATCACCTGCATGTCCAAAACATGGTACTTTAAAGCCATATTTGTCACCTATAGCATAGATACGTTTAAGTGCTTCAGGTAACATACTTCTTGGAACGGAGATGTCTTCGTTGAGCTTTTTACTTCCAAAGATCGTGATGGAAGGAGAAGCATTACGTCTTGCATACCAGAGTTCAGTTCTCTTTTGGGCATCATGTGCAACGATGAAATCCTGAGCACCATTTTCTTTAAATGATCTTTCTAAAGTTTCAAGTTGAAATTCCAGTTCTTCTATGACATTTCCATCCACATCACCTATGAGAAGTGCACCTGCATCTTCCGGTAATTGAATACCAAGTTTCTCTTTCAGTGCCTGAACCACCAGATCATCCATAAACTCCATAGCCACAGGGTTTGCACCTGATGCAAGTGATTTGAACACAGCATTCATAGCATCATCTACAGAAGGGAAGATACCCATATAGGCTTTGGTAAACTTTGGTTTAGGGATAAGCTTTACTGTGATCTCTGTAATGACTGCAAGTGTACCTTCACTGGCGATAAGTATACCTGCTATGTTATAGCCTGCTACATCTTTGATGGTACGTTTTCCTGCACGGATAATGTCGCCATTCGGACGTACAGCACGAAGTGCCATCACATAGTCTTTAGTGATACCGTACTTCGCAGCACGCATACCACCAGCATTCTCACTCACATTTCCACCAAGTGTGGAGTACTCTTCACTGGCTGGATCAGGCGGATAAAAAAGTCCTACTTCTTCTACGGCTTTTTGTAGATCCATATTGATAACACCTGGTTGTACTACGGCAACCATATTTTCCATATCAATTTCAAGGATCTTGTTCATGTGCTTTTCCAGCCCTAAAGTGATACCACCTTGGGTGGGTAGAGCCCCTCCAGTAAATCCGGAGCCTGCCCCTCTTGGTGTAATGACGATCTGGTGTGTATTACAGTATGAAAGTATGGCACTTACATCCTCTTCATCTCTTGGGAAAATAACGGCTTCAGGTTCAAAACGTGTACGTGTAGCATCATAGGAGTATGCTATGAGGTGTGCTTTATCGCTATAGACATTCTCTTTGCCTACAAGTTTTTCAAAATGTTGTATATGTTTTTTATCTAACATAGCATAACTCCATTATAATGATTCCATAGTGTTATAATAATTACCTGTGGTGTCACTGCCAAACCAACCTGAATCGATCTGTTCAAAGCGCATGTAAAAAGGAAATTTTCCTTCTTTAGGAAGGTTTGACATAGATTTTTCAGAGACTATTTTACCGGAAACAGGATCTAAAAGTACAGCAGAATTTTTACGTACAATATAGACAAGACCTACCTGATATTTTTTTGCAAAATGTTTAAGATTTTCTTTGCTTGGTCCCGCTTCACCTTCGACAGAAAGATAGAGTGCAAAAAGGTCTGGATGTATCCATTTCTTAGTATGACTAGATACTACCTTTGCATAGGTGTCTGCGTCTGGGGCTAAGAGAAGTACATTATTGTAAAGGTATCCGCCAATGACTTTGTCTTTAGGTACGACAGCAGTTTTGATCGTAGGAAGATTATCATGATCGATGATGTCCGCACTGAGCAATGAAGCTGTGCCGTCTGATGAAGTTTGAGCGATACGACTTGTAATAGCTGTCAGATCATTACCATAATTATGTACCACAACGCCACTCATACCATTGACAGGGAATTTAGAATTAAGTGTGATTACATCCCCTTTTACAGATTTGATAGAAGTATGTACCGATTGAGGGAAGAAACCTGCAAAAAGAGGTAAAGAGAGTAGAGCGATAAGAGCTATTTTGTGCATAGCGATCCTTTGGGTGTTAAAATAATTGTATTGATTATACAAGCAATATAGTAAAAGTTTATTGATGTCTTCATAGTAGCGGTGAGATTAACTTATTTAAGTTATAATAATGTCCAATTAAGCAATAGGGATAATGATACGGGATGGGAATTCTTAAAAACATAGTGGTAGGGATCTTGATATCTAATGTATTGTTTGGGGCAAAAGTCACACATGAACGTTGGGGGAAAGGTGAAACTTTTTCAGACTATTTAAACTCTAGAGACATTTCTACCGGGCTATTGAATGATATTTCAAAAACGGATATCAAATTTCTTTCCGAGATCGAAGGCGATCAACTTTTTTATGAATTAAAAGATACAAATGGTACGCTTGAACAGGCACTTATTCCTATAGGGGAAGAGATGCAGATACGGTTGGCTAAAGAACGAGGGAGTGAAACTTATAGTTTTGACATTATTCCTATCGAGTATAAAGAAGAAGAACACAGTGCTACTATTAGCATAGAAAAAAACCTTCATACAGATATCACTAATGCATTATGTCATCCTGTATTGGCAGATAAGATGGGCCAACTTTTTAAGGGTGCAGTAGATGCAAGAAAATTTCAGAAGGGAGACAAGGTCTCTTTTCTCTATACCCAAAAAACAAGAATGGGTCAGCCATACTATACCCCATATATCAAAATAGCGATGCTTGAATCCAATAATAAACGGCAGTTTATCTATGCAGATGAAGACGGGTATGGTTATAAGAGTGATAATAAGTCTCAAGCGTACACCGTAACAGGTAAGAAAAAAGTAACGTATACACGTAAGGTTCCTGTGAAAAGTACTGCGTCGCGTTTTGGGATGCCTATACGTCATGCACGACTTACATCCCATTTCTCGCATAGAAGATATCATCCTATACTAAAACGGTACCGTCCGCATCATGGTACAGACTTTGGAGCCAAAAGAGGAACACCTCTTCTTGCAGTAAACTCTGGGAAGGTAAGTTTTTCAGGTCGAATGGGCGGATATGGAAAAGTGGTCAAGATTAAGCATCCGGGCGGGTATGAATCACTCTATGCGCATCAGAGTCGTATACGTGTGAAAAAAGGGCAAAAAGTTAAAAAAGGCCAGATCATAGGGTATGTAGGAAATACTGGACGGAGTACAGGTCCTCACTTACACTTCGGACTTATGAAAAATGGAAGATGGATAAATCCTATGAGTGTATTAAATAAGAAGTCTATACAAACTTCTGTTTCAAAAACATTCACCAAATATAAAGATGTGAAGACAATAAAATATAAAGAAGTCGTGATCAAAAATGCAAAAGAGAATAAAGAAAAACTTTTATCTTATCTCAAACAAGAAAGTGCACCTTGCGTATGGGATGGGTATAACCAAACATGTATGAAAGTAGAAGATGGCAAATCAAATCAAACACTTTAAACTTCAACCTTTGGTAGATGCCAAGTTTATATCAACATCATTTGCAACATATGAACAAGACGGTATCAAAAAATCATGGGAAATCGTTGAGGCACATGACAGTGTGGCTATATTGATCTATAATAAAGAGAAAGAAGCATTTATTCTAGTAAAACAATTCCGTCCTGCAGTCTACTTAAACAATGATAATGGCATGACGGTTGAACTCTGTGCAGGTATCGTAGATAAAGAACTTTCTTTGGAAGAGATTGCACAAGAGGAGATCGAAGAGGAGTGTGGTTATGATGTCCCACTCCAAAATATAGAAAGAATCACCTCTTTTCATACCTCAGTGGGCTTTGCAGGAAGTAAACAGACACTCTACTTTACACAGGTTGATGAGAGTATGAAGGTGAGTGAAGGTGGGGGTATAGACCATGAGCAAATAGAAGTGGTATATCTGCCTGTAGGTGAAGCCAAAAAGCTTATCTATGATGAAAGCATAGCGAAAACACCAGGGCTTATGTTTGCATTTATGTGGTGGCTTGAAAAGCAGTGATCTTCAAAATATCACTTACCAGATATATAATAAAGATAAATTAGTCACAATATCTTTTGAGAAGACATTGGTATTCCTCTATACGTCTGTCACGTAAAAATGGCCAAATGTCACGTACCTCTTTGGTGCGCTCATGCTTGATATCGGCATAGAGTATGGTTTCTTTTTCATGGTCTGCCTGAACAAGCATCTCTCCCTGTGCACCACATACAAAAGAATTGCCCCAAAAACGTGTACCTGCCATCACACCGGCACTGTCTGATTCAAAGCCTACACGGTTACAGCTGAGTACAGGTATGCCATTGGCTATGGCATGAGAACGTTGTATCGTTACCCAGCTGTCAAGTTGTCTGGTTTTCTCTTCTTCAGTGTCTCCATCAAACCAGCCTATGGCAGTAGGGTAGATGAGCAGTTCTGCTCCTTTGAGTGTCATTGCACGCGCTGCTTCAGGGTACCATTGATCCCAGCAGATCAGTACACCCAGTTTTCCCACTGATGTTTGTATGGGTTCAAAGCCAAGATCTCCCGGAGTAAAGTAAAACTTCTCATAAAATCCGGGATCATCAGGTATATGCATTTTTCTATATTTTCCTGCAACAGATCCATCTTTTTCAAAGACAACAGCAGTGTTGTGGTAGAGCCCTGCTGCACGTTTTTCAAAAAGTGAAGTAACTAGAACTACATTGTTCTCTTTGGCAATAGTACTCCAAAATGCCACATCAGATTCAAAGTGAGCTGCATATTCAAAAAACTTTGTATCTTCACTTTGACAAAAGTATTCTGTTTGATGTAACTCTTGTAGTACAACAAGTTGTGTACCATTCTGTGCAGCTTCCTGTATCTTCTCTATAGTCACTTGAAGCGTTTGCTCTTTACTGCCATGGTAAGCTTGTTGGATCAGCGCGGTTTTCATATGATTCCTTTTTAGTATGCTATCTGCATTGTAGAACAGTGCAGACTTCCACCTTGTTCTATAAGTTTTAAACAGTTTATAGGGATAATTTCCTTATCTGGAAACACTTCTTTAAATATTTCTCCCACCTTTGTATCGTTTTTGTCATTATATGTCGGATAGATAAGTGCATCATTACTAATGAGAAAGTTAGCATAGGTTGCGGGGAGCCTTTCTCCATCATCATTGTATTTTGCTTCACACATAGGAAGGGGGATAAGTGTATATGATTGCCCATTTGTTGTAGTAAAACTTTTTAACTGTGCTTCCATCATTTGCAAGGCTTCGTAATGTTCATCTTCATGGTCTTCACACTTGACATACATGATCGTCGTTTTGTTGACAAATCGGGCCAAGGTATCGATGTGACTATCGGTATCATCACCTGCCAGGTAGCCATGGTCTAACCACAGAACCCTCTGCGCACCTAAATAGCTATGAAGTTTTTCTTCTATCTCTTGTTTACTAAGTCCACCATTTCTGTTTGGGTTACAAAGACATGCAGAGGTAGTGAGTATGGTGCCTTCTCCATCGCTTTCAATAGAACCGCCTTCCAAAACAAAATTAACCTGTTCAAGAGGTGTGATACCCAGGTAGCCTTTTTGATGTAAAGCAGTGTTGACAGAGTTGTCAAGTGAAGCTTCGAATTTACCGCCCCAACCATCAAATGTAAAATCAAGAAGCTTGACTTCATCATCCTGCTTTATACTTATGTACCCGTAGTCACGTATCCATGTATCGTTGGTAGGTATCTCTATGAAAGTCAGATTTCGTGTTGAGCAAAACATGTTTGAGATCTTTTCTTTCTCTTTACAGATGATGTACACAGCCTCACCATAGGCGATGGCTTGTGCAATGCGTATAAAGGGAGATAGGCTCGCTTCCAATGCTGCAGGCTTGTCTGCATTATGCCAGTCTGTATCTTCATGGGGGAAAGACAACAATACAGCACGTTGTTTTTCCCACTCTGCGGGCATTCTGATCATCTCGTACCTTTTTTATTAGGGATTTTGGTATAATCTTGCATGGCATTTATTAAAATAAATAAACAAAATTTCTATTATAATCTTAACCAAATTGCACTAAAAACTGGCTCAGTTGAAAAGATTGCTATTGTCCTTAAAGACAATGCATATGGTCATGGTCTGGAACTTATGGGTAGGTTAGCATCAGAGTTTGGGATTAAACATGCGGTTGTACGAAAGACGGCAGAAGCAGAATTGATCAGATCTTTCTTCGAAACGATACTTGTACTTGGTGACAGCATCATAAAAGATGAGGTATATTCTTTTGCTATTAATACACTGGAAGATATTAAGCAAGCCCAGAAAGGTGCAAAAGTAGAACTTAAAGTCGATACTGGAATGCACCGTAACGGTATTGCTTTGGATGAACTGGATGAAGCACTTGGTTTGATAAAAGAACATGGTTTGGATCTCACAGGTGTGATGACACATTACCGCAGTGCAGATGAACTGAGTTCGGAACTCTTTTGGCAACAAAAACAATTTAATCTAGTGAAACAAAAAGTAAAAGAAGCAGGTTTTACAGGAGTAAGAGTACATTCCTATAATTCTGCTTCTATTCTTCGAATGAAAAGTTTTGATGAAGATCTGGTACGCGTAGGTATAGGTGCATACGGATACAATGAATTGCCAGATTCTTTCGATGAAGTAGCGTTGCATCCAGTGATGTCACTCCACGCCAATAAGGTTTCCAACAGAGTAGTAAAGGCTGGAGAGCGTATAGGGTATGGAGGAGACTTCATCGCTGCACATGAGATGACAGTATCTACTTATGATCTAGGGTATGGTGACGGATGGTGCAGAGGTGACGCTCAAAAACCCTATATTACAAGTGAAATGTTACCTATACTGGGACGTGTCTCTATGGATTTCATTTCTCTTGCGTCAGAGAAAGAAGAAGTGTGTGTAATGAATGATGCACAAGCAGCTGCAAAACAATTTGGAACTATTTCGTATGAAATTACTACTGCGTTATCTGCTGATATAGCAAAGGAAGTGATTTAATTTTGCATTTGCTGCATAAGCATTCTTTTGGCTCTTTCTCTCTCTGTCTCAGGATTTTGCTGGATTAAAATTTCTTCTTCCTGGACATCTATTTTTTCCTCTTCCCTGATGATTATTTCTACTCTTTTTCTACTCTGTATTTCTTTATCTCCGTCTTCTATTTTTTCTGTTTTGAACTCAGTATGTTTTTGCTCTTTATATACTTGATCTACTTTTAAAAGCGTTGATTTATCTGCTTCTGTATTGGTATGGTCAATTTTATTTGTTGTATGATTTAGATAAAAGAAAATCATAATGATTAATACGACAATGACACCAATAATGATAGTTTGTATATTTTGTCGTCTAGAAGATATTTTTTTATTGTGATCTTGTCTTATCTTTTCTTTATAACTGTTATTTACTTCATTATCTTCGTCAGAGATTTCTTGTAATATTTGGTTAAGGAGTTCATCTTTTTTTGGTTTTAGTTGTTTCAATAGTTGATTGCCTTGCGTTGAGATATATTTTTCAGAAGTACATAAAGCTTTTAAATGAGCTACGGGAGTCCATTGTATACTTCTCCATCTTAAGACGACAGTATAGTATTTAAGAGCTATAATTTGGTTTTGTTGGATTGTATTGAAGTTTGGTGGAGATGAGGGGAATTGAACCCCTGTCCTAAAATAGATAGAACTATGACTCTACATGCTTAGTCAGTGTTGTTAGATTTAATCTTGCTTTGTACTACACTCAAAACTTTACAAG
>NZ_JBFFOH010000049.1:0-16186 GCF_041562805.1 Sulfurovum sp.
CTTGTAGAGAACATTAAAAAAATAGAGATAAATAAGTAGAGTCCCCAATCAAAGCAAGTAGCATTAAAAAAACTGCTCTTAATCTGAGTAAATCAGAGTAATCTGCTGATAAAACGCTCTTGCTCTTACATTCGTGCCATTTCTGATTCCCCATTCCCCTCTGCCAGAAGTAATCTTTCTGTTCCCTTCTGTTCTCCTAACACGGTTTTAATGGGGCACTCGATATAATCGCGACTAATATAGCAAGGATTACAATAGTCAGTGACTTCAAAGTCAAAGAAAAGTGCATTCTCAAGATCTGACCCGTATTTTCAAACAAAACTGGACTTTTGTGGAGTTCAAACTAAAAAGGAAAAAAATGTTCAACAACAAAAATATACTAATCACAGGTGGAACAGGTAGTTTCGGGAAAAAGTACACAGATATGATTCTTGAAAATTACACACCAAATAAAATTATAATTTTTAGTCGTGATGAGTTAAAGCAGTATGAGATGGGACAAACTTACAATGCTCCATGCATGAGATACTTTATTGGTGATGTTAGAGATGAAGACAGAGTAAATGAAGCTATGCATGGTGTTGATTTTGTCATCCATGCGGCAGCATTGAAACATGTTCCAGTTGCAGAATATAATCCTATGGAGTGTATTAAGACTAATATTACTGGCGCTGAAAATGTCATCAAAGCAGCTATTAAAAATGAAGTTGAAAAAGTCATAGCATTGTCAACCGATAAAGCATCCGGACCAATTAATCTGTATGGTGCTACTAAGTTGGCATCCGACAAACTTTTTGTAGCTGCAAATAATATAGTTGGTACAAGAAAAACAAGATTTGCAGTTGTACGATATGGAAATGTTGTTGGCAGTCGTGGTTCTGTTGTCCCATTCTTTAAACAACTGATGGCTGAGGGAGCAACAGAATTACCAATTACTGATGCAGCTATGACAAGATTTTTAATTACACTTGAAGATGGTGTAAATTTTGTTTTAAACAATTTTAAAAGAATGCATGGTGGTGAGATATTTATCCCAAAAATTCCGTCTATGAAGATGACAGATTTAGCCAAAGCCCTTGCCCCAGACTTACCTCATAAGATCATAGGCATAAGACCTGGGGAAAAAATGCATGAAGTAATGATAACAGAGAATGATACAGTAGTAGAATTTAGTGATTATTATGTCATAACACCAACTATACAATTTGCTCATATAGTAAACTATGATACAAATGCCTTAGGTCAAACGGGAAAAGAGATTGGTATTGGGTTTGAATATAACTCTTTAAATAACACGGAATGGTTAACTAAGGAAGAATTTTTAATTATGGAACAGAACTCTTAAAATGAATTTTATACCTTACGGAAAACAACTTTTAGACCAAGACGACATTGACGCTGTTGTCGGTACCTTAGAGTCAGATTATCTGACAACAGGCCCAACAGTCAAAGCCTTTGAAGATGCATTAGCCGATTACTGCGGTGCGAAGTACTGCGTAGCCGTAGCCAATGGTACGGCAGCACTCCATCTCGCTTCGCTTGTATTATTAGAAAAAGATGATAAAGTACTGACAACACCCAATTCTTTTCTAGCGACTTCCAACGCTATCCTTTATGCCGGTGCAAAACCCATCTTTGTCGACATCGCTACAGATGGAAACATCGATCTTGATCTCTGTGAAAAAGAACTTCAAAAAGATCCAACTATCAAAGCGATCTATCCTGTAGCATTCAGTGGTAACATGGTCGACCAAGCAAAACTAAAATACCTTAGAGACACCTACAATGTCACTGTCTTAGAAGACTGTGCACACGCTATCGGTGCTAAAGAGGGTGACATCAAAGCGGCTTCTTGTACCAACAGTGAGATCTCTATACTCTCCTTTCACCCCGTCAAACATATGACGACAGGTGAAGGCGGTGCCATCACTACAAACTCTAAAGAGATCTACGAAAAACTTCTGATGCTAAGGGGACATGGTATAGTCAAGACTCCTGAGATGAAGCCTTGGGAGTATGAGATGCGCGCATTAGGGTTTAATTACCGCATTACTGACATGCAGTGTGCCCTTGGACTTTCACAACTAAAAAAGCTCGATGGTTTTATACAGAGACGTATCGAACTTGTAAAAAAGTATGATGAAGTCTTTAAAGAGAGTATTGTCAAGCCACTGTATACATATGATGGTAACTCCTCTTATCACCTCTATGTCATTCAGGTAGATTTTAGTAGACTTAACCTAACTAAAGTCGATCTTTTTAATAGACTCAGAGAAAAAAATATTGGCATCCAACTTCACTACATCCCTATCAACAAACAGCCTTATTACAAAGACTTAGGCTATGGAGATGAAAAAACTCCTGTCATGGACAAGTACTACGAAGAATGCTTTTCACTTCCAATGTACCCTAAGATGAGTGACAAAGAGCAATCTTATGTTATAGACTCACTTTTCGAGGTCTTACATGAAAACAGTTGAATTTGAAGAACATAAACTCTCTAAACTCAGTTTTGGTACTGTTCAACTTGGGCTTGATTATGGCATTTCCAATTCTCGAGGAAAGCCAACCCAAGAGAGCGCTAACGAGATAATAAATTATTTAATACAAAATGATATTAATAGTTTTGACACTGCAGTTGCTTATGGAAATAGCGAAGAAGTCTTAGGCCAAGCTCTTAAGAAACAAGAGAAAGTAAACATTGTTTCAAAAGTAAAATCTGACCTATTTATGGGTGATCTAGAGAAAATAGTTCATGAATCATTAGTACGGTTAAGCACCAATAAACTATTTGCTCTGTTGCTACATGACAGTGAACTTCTTTCTGCCTGGAACGATAAACATCAAGCAAAAGTAACTTTGTTACAAGAACAAGGTCTGATAAACTATTTTGGTGTCTCTATTTATACTTCAGAAGAATTTGATAGAGCCATTAAAAATCCAGACATAAAAGTCATTCAAATACCTTTTAATCTATTTGATCAACGTGCTATTAATGATAAATGGTTTAAAAAAGCAGAAAAAGCAAACAAGCTAATTTTTATACGTTCTCTTTTTCTACAAGGCTTGTTTTTCATGAAAACAGATCAATTGACAGGTAATTTGATTGAGTCTGTCCCCTATTTGGAGGAAGTACATACATTGTGTAATAAGCTAAATCTTTCCATAGCAGAGTTTGCCATGGCTTATGTCGATAGTGTAACATCAAGCTCTGTAATATTATTTGGTTGTGATACTCTTGATCAAGCCAAAGAAAATGTCCAGAGTTATAACAACCTACCTGTTATTGAACAGAATATTTTAGATTTTATAAATGTAAAATTTTCAGACATACCAGAATATATAGTCAATCCGGGACAATGGAGTTTATGATGAAACGAAAAATTGTTGCTTTATTACAAGCAAGAACCGATTCAACACGATTGCCTAGAAAAGTTTTAAAGCCTTTATTAGGTGAACCTATGATTATTCAAGAGTTACTGAGGGTGCAAAGATCTCTGAACCTCAATCAATTAGTATTGTTGACTAGTTCAGAGACTAGCGACGATGAACTTGCAAAAGTGGTTTCTGATGCAGGCTTTTCCATTTTTAGAGGCTCAAAAGACAATGTCTTGGAACGTTTTTATAAATGTGCGCAAGAATTAAATCTAAACGATAAAGATGTCATTGTTCGATTAACGGGTGATTGCCCAGTACATGATGCAGTTATTATCGATGAATTGATAAATGCATTTTTGGATTCTGATCTTGATTATATGGCTAATTGTGTGAGTCCTATCTACCCAGATGGTTTAGATACTGAAGTATTTACATTTGATACTCTTGAAAAAGCGTATAATGGGGCAAAAAAACTTTCAGAGAAAGAGCATGTGACTCCTTATATAAGAGAGAGTGGATTATTTAAAACAGCGGATTTGAAAATAGAATCTGTGCACCCAGAATGGAGACTGACAGTAGATGAGCCTACTGATTTTATGGTTATTGAAAAAATCTATAATCATTTTGGATCTAATGCTTTTAGTTTTACTGATGTAGTTTCATATATTGAAAAAAATCCTAGTATTACAGAGATTAACAGTTCAATTAATCGTAATGAAGGTTATTTAAAATCTTTAGAAAAAGATAGGGTATAAAAAGATGAAAAAGGAAAATAGACTATATCTCAATTCTTTAACAGAAGACTTTATATCAGAACAATATTTGAGATGGATGAATGACCCTGAAGTTTTACAATTTACCGAATCACGTTGGGCCAAATATAATATAGATGATTTGAAATTATTTGTTAAAAATATCAATAAAAGCCCAAAAGATTATCTTTTTGGAATATTTATTACTGAGACGGGTCAGCATATAGGTAATATAAAAATAGGCAATATTAATGATCAACACAAATTTGCTGATCTTGGAATTATCATTGGGGATAAAGAAGAGTGGGGTAAAGGATATGCAACGGAGTCAATAAAGTTAGCAGTTGACTACGCTTTTAGTAAATTAAAGCTTTATAAAGTAACTGCTGGTGTATATATAAATAACTCTGGATCTATTAAAGCATTAAAGAAAGTAGGTTTTGAAGAATGCGGAAGACATATTAAACACTGTGTATTTGATTCAGATAGGGTTGATACATTAACACTAGAAATTATTAATAAAAGGATGGAATATAATGGGTAAATCACAGGAACTATACAACAAAGCAAAGAAATTGATTCCAGGAGGAACACAACTTTTATCAAAACGACCAGAGATGTTTTTGCCTGACTTATGGCCAGCATATTATAGCAAGGCTAAAGGTTGCCAAATTTGGGATTTAGATAACAACCAATATACAGATATGAGTTATATGGGGATTGGTAGCTGTATACTAGGTTATGCAGATGAAACTGTTAATAATGCTGTTAAAGAAGCCGTTGATAATGGAAATATGACAACACTTAATGCACCAGAAGAAGTGGAACTAGCTGAGTTGCTATGTGACTTACATCCTTGGGCAGATAAAGTTCGTTATGCACGAAGTGGTGGTGAGTCTATGGCTATCGCTGTTAGAATAGCCCGTGCTAAAACACAAAAAGATATAGTTCTTTTTTGCGGCTATCATGGTTGGCATGATTGGTATCTTGCAGCAAACCTTGCTGATGATGAGGCACTAGATGGACATCTTATCCCCGGACTTTCTCCGCGTGGTGTTCCGCGTGGGTTAAAAGGCACCTCTTTCCCTTTTAAATATAATGATGTAGATGGTTTTCTAGCTTTATATGAAGAGCATAAAGGTAATATAGCTGCCATCGTCATGGAACCATTACGTAATGTACATCCTAATCAAGACTTTATTGATGCAATTCATGCAAAGAGCCAAGAAAGTGATGTCGTCTTAATAGTAGATGAGATTACTGCTGGTTGGCGTTTAAATGTAGGTGGAGCTCACCTTTTATTAGGTATTCAACCCGATATTGCAGTATTTGGAAAAGCTATTAGTAATGGTTTCCCAATGGGTGCTATCCTTGGTAAAAAAGAGGTGATGGATGCCGCTCAAGACACATTTATCAGTAGTACTTATTGGACTGATCGTATAGGTTTTGTATCATCACTAGCTACAATTCATGCATTACAAAAAAATAATGTTGTTGAACACCTTTGGAATATGGGAAAGAAAGTTCAAGAAGGTTGGACTGCAGCAGCTAAAGTACATGGTTTAGCTATTCACGTAGATGGTATTTATCCTTTAGGACACTTCGGTTTCGACCATAAAGAATCACTTGCCTTAAAGACCTTATTTACAAAACTAATGTTAGAAAAAGGCTTTTTAGCAACGACAGCTTTTTATGCGTCTTATGCACAGAAAGAAAAAGACGTACAGAGTTATTTAAAAGCTGTAGATGAAGTCTTTAGTACACTAGCGGGTTATATCAATGAAGATGACATTGCAAAACATTTACAAACACCTGTTTGTCATAGTGGGTTTTCAAGACTAACATAGATAATGAATATATTGATTAGAGCAGATTCATCTTCCACAATTGGTACCGGGCATATTATGCGTGACTTGGTTTTAGCGGAGCAGTTTGAAGATGCAAAGATTACCTTTGCTACACAAGATCTAGCGGGTCAGATCAATCATAAAATCGAAGAGAAAAAGTACACTATCAAAATTCTTAACTCAAATGAGAGTGATGAACTCATATCTCTTATAAAAAGTGATGCTATTGATATGATAGTCATCGATCATTATGGGATTAATGACCAATTTGAGAAAGAGTTAAAAGAACAGACTGGTGTAAAGATCTTTGTCCTTGATGATACTTATGAAAGACACCACTGTGATATCTTGCTTAACCACAATGTGTATGCTGATCCGGTGAGATACAAAGACTTAGTACCTCGAAACAGTGAACTTCGGTGTGGTTCTAAGTTCACCCTTTTAAGAGATGAATTTCAAATTCAAAAACTAAAAGACAAAAAGAAAAATCAAGCAAAAAAAAATGTCTTAATTGCCATGGGTGGAGCAGACCACTCTAACCTCAATCCTGAGATTATCAAAGCTTTACAAAACTTTCCTAATCTTCATGCAAATATTGTCACTACAACATCAAATCAATATCTTGATGAGCTCAAAGCCTGCACTCTAGGTAATAAAAATATCACTTTACATATTAACACAAGTCAAATAGCCAGTTTGATGCATGAAGCTAGCTTTGCCATTGTGACACCAAGTGTTACCGTCAATGAGATCATTTATATGGATATTCCATTTATCGCCATTAAAACAGCTAGTAATCAAGATGAGATGTACCAATATTTACTAAAAGAAAAGTTTGTTGTACTTGAAAAATCCAATACACGTATCTTAGAAAATGAGATAAGACTACTCTTAGAGACTCTGAGCATAGAACTTATCAACTTTATTGATCTCTCTTTAGATGAAAAAAGAATGGTCTTGACGTGGCGCAATAATCCAAATATAAGAAAATGGATGTTTAGCCAAGAGATTATAGAGATCAAAGATCATCTTGCCTATGTTAATTCATTAAACAAAAGAGAAGACCGCCTCTACTTTTTAGTCAAACAAGAGGGTCAGGCTATTGGCGTCATTGATTTCACAAATATTGATTACCAAAAGAGAAGTACTGAATTTGGAATCTATGCCAATCCAGAGCTAAAAGGAGTCGGCCAGATTTTAATGAAGGCTATAATTGACTATGCCTTTAATTCTTTAAAGGTCAAGACTTTGATCTCTGCTGTGATAGAAGAGAATCTACCTGCAATCAAACTTTACAAAAGATATGATTTCAAAGAAGTAGAAATAAAGAAAGTAGATAACAAAAATATAATATATATGGAGCTAAAAAATGAAAATAGGTAATTTTGATTTAAGTACAGATGGTACCTATATCATTGCAGAACTTTCTGCAAATCATGGTGGTAAGATCGAAATAGCAAAAGAGACTATTAAAGCAGCAAAAGAGATTGGAGCTAATGCCATAAAGTTGCAGACCTATACTGCAGACACTATTACTCTAGATAGTGACAATGATGACTTTATCATTAAAGGTGGTACCCTGTGGGATAGTAAAAAGTTGTACGATCTTTACCAAGAAGCTTTCCTCCCGTGGGAGTGGCATAAGGAGCTGTTTGAGTATGCAAGAGAGATAGGGATCGACATCTTCTCCTCACCATTTGATAAGACAGCCGTTGACTTTCTAGAGCAGCTTGAACCTTCAGCATATAAGATCGCTTCGTTTGAGATAACTGACTATGAGCTTATTCGCTATACCGCTTCCCAAGGTAGACCTATCATCATCTCAACAGGTATCGCAACCATCGAGGAGATCCAGGATGCTGTCGATATCTGTAGAGCAGAAGGAAACCATGGTATTATCCTCCTGAAATGTACGTCGGCTTACCCCGCTTCATTAGAAGATGCAAACCTACTGACAATTCCCAACCTGGCGGAGACTTTTGGTGTTATAAGTGGTTTTTCCGACCATACGCTTGGTATAACGGCTCCTGTTGTTGCAACAACATTAGGAGCAAAGGTTATTGAAAAACATTTTATCTTAGACAAGTCCATTGGTGGGGCAGATGCTGATTTTTCTTTAGATAAAGAGGAGTTTTCTGAGATGATAGAAGCCGTGAGAGATACCGAAAAGTTACTTGGGAAAATTGATTATAGTATGAATGAGAAAAAGAAAAAAAGTAGACAATTCTCTCGTAGTCTTTATGTGGCTGAAGACATTAAGGCCGGTGAAGTGATAACGGAGAAAAATATTCGCTCTGTGAGACCTGGATATGGCTTACATCCTAAATATTTAAAAGACATAATTGGTAAAAAGATAACTCAAGCTACCTCTATGGGAACCGCTTTAGACTGGAAACATATTAACTAGAAGGAAAAGGTAATGATTAGAAAGATCTTTACACAATTAAAACTCATGAAAAATCCTGTTGCTTGGTATAAGTTTAAGAAACAAAGAAAAGTGACTGATGCTATAACTCGTCTACATGAAGCAAAAAAATGCGCAGATAAAATAAATACAAAAGAGTCAAATTATCTTCAACTGATACGTGAGGATGATAATGATTTAGCAAGAAATTTTGAAAAAGATGGGTATATCTATCTATCTGATCTTTTAACGCCTGGAGAAATCAACGATATCAATAACTATTTAGAAAACCAAAAAATGTTTGATGGTTATCGACTAGATTTTGGCGAATTTGATAATAGTAATGTACCATCTGAAACCCATGTGGGTAATTTTAATGCTGATGTAATGGTGAACTGTCCTCATATATTTAAATTAGCAAATCATCCAAAGGTTTTGAGTCTGGTGACACGCTATTTGGAATGTAAGCCAATGATCAATAATATACTTGGATGGCGCTCATTTGTGATTGATGCCAAACCTGAACATCCTCAAAATTATCATAGAGATGTCGATGATTGGAAGCTAGTCAAACTTTTTTTATATTTAAACGATGTTGATATAGATGGAGGACCACACTATTATGTGAAAGGCAGCGCTTATACTAACAAATGTACAGAGATTAAACGTTTTACTGATGAAGAAATTGAACATAAATTTGGAAAAGAAAATATAGTACCTCATGTTGCTCCACGTGGAACAGTAGTTCTTGAAGACACTTACGGTATACATAAGGGTGCAGTACCTAAGACACATGATAGAGCAATTATTCAAATAGTTTATACATTAAATCCTTTACCATATAGTCCTACTAAACCTTTGAAAACAGTAGCTGAGATAGTGGGTGGAGATAAGTTAGATAAATATATTAATCGGATTTATATTAAGTGATGAAATATGTTATTTTAATTGCCAGTCATTTTCCTATTAAGCATATTACATTATTAATATTGCAAGTAATGAATTTTATTTCAAGAATACTCAGTAATTTGAAATTTTATGCGATGACTGCAACAAAAGAACGAGTGATCTGTCACTGGACTACAGAGATAAAGTATGCAAAAAATATCACCTATGGAGAAGGTGTAATCATTGGTCCTAAATGTACATTAGGTGCAAAAAGTAAAATAATAATCGGTTCGAATGTACGTATCTCAAAAGGGGTGTTTATAGAAACAGCGGGTTTAGATTTTACTAAAGAACCTCCCTATCCACATATTTCAAAAGAAATAATTTTAGAAGATAATGTTTGGCTAGGTGCCAATGTTATTGTCTTAAGTGGGGTAACTATTGGTCAAGGAAGTATCATAGGTGCGGGTACAGTTGTTTCTAAAAATGTTACTCCTAATTCAATCCTTGTTAGTGCACAAAACCGTATAATTAAAATGAAAAAGTAGAAATATGAAAATAGTTTTTATTGAAAATATGTATCGTACATACTTTTGGGAACGTATAGCAGATAGACTAAAGCTAGCGGGGCATGAAATAGGTTGGATTGTTCAAAATCACGTTTATAGACCTCAAACAAATGAAAATATTCATATTGTTCCGTACCCTACTAAAAAAAATAGAAAAGAAAATTCTTTACATTTAAAATCATTCTCATATATCCGTTCAACTGACCGTATTATAAACTTTTTTGATGGAACTGATGATCATTATTCTTACTACTATGAAAAATTTAGTGAAGCAATAAATGATTTAAAACCAGACTTGGTAATTGGTGAATCAACCCTTTTTCATGAAATTATGATCATTGATATCTGCAAAACAAAGAATATACCTTTTCTTCATCCTGCTTCGACAAGCTATCCTTCCGGAAGATTCTCTTTTTACTATAATGATACAAAAGTGCCATTTCAAGGGGAAACATTAGCCTTTGATGAAGAACTGTATGATAATTTAGTTGATAGCATTGGCAAAAGAAAAATTGTCCCTGATTATATGAAAAAACCGGTTGTACCAACAAATAAATATAATTATCCAAAACATAAAAGCATACAAGATAAAAGTATGCGCCTTCAAGCATATTTTAGTGGAGAAAAATATAATACACCATCGCCCTTGAGAAAAATAAAGAAAGATAAAGAGGTACAGATATTATTGAAGGAATGGGATTTGTTGGCCACTTCATTAAATACAATTAATGATAGCAAAAAAATACTACTTTATCCTTTTCAGTTACAGCCAGAAGCAAACCTTGATGTTTGGGGTAATGCACATCGTGATCAGGTAAAATTAGTTCAGGAAATGGCAAATGTTATTCCTAAGGATTGGGTAATTGTTGTGAAGACAAACCCAAAAAGTAAATACGAAATGTCAGAAGAATTAATTTCTCTCATAGGTGAACAAGACAATATTATTGCATTAGATAGAAATGTTCCTATGTCAGATATTTTTAATCTGTCTAATATTGTTGTCACAGTGACAGGAACTATTGCCATAGAATGTGTACTAGCCAATAAACCTTTAGGGTTATTAGGTGTAAGTATGGTAAATGAATCTACAGGGTGTCTAAATATGTTAAATGCACAAGAAGTAGTAGAGTTAATTACTACACTTGAAAATGGGACATTTATAAATGCTAATCAAGAGGCTAAACGAAATATTATTCACCGAATGATGACGACAAGTTATCCTGGCCTGATTTCTGATCCTGTATCGAATCCAAATTGTGTGAATGAAGATAATTTAAATCTAGTCTGTGAGGGCTTTTTAGAGGTTATGAAGAGAATTGAAACTTATGAAAATTAAAATAGCTGCATTTATTTCTTTGTTGTTCCCTCCATGTAAGATAAAAAACATGTTACTTAGTTTGGTTGGATGGAAGATCGCACCTCATGTGAAAATCGGATTTTCATACATATGTGTTAAACACGTAAGTTTAGGTGAAAAGAGTAGTGTCGGACACGGGAACTATATAAAGGTAGATTGTTTATATTTAGAAGAAAGTGCTTATATCCAAAAATTTAATCAGATATATGGACCACTAATAGTTGTATTGAAAAAGCAGGCTGCTATTGGTAATTTAAATAAGATTGTACGTGCGAAGCATCCTGTTTCTTGGGGGCATTCTATGCTTAAGTTAGGTGAATTAAGTAAAGTGACATCAAAACATACCATTGATTGTATGCGTCCAGTTGTGTTTGGTGATTTTAGTACCTTGGCTGGTTATAACAGTCAAATATGGTCTCATGGTTTTATGCATGCTCTAACAGGACCAGGTCGTTATAGAGTAGATGGATCTATAAGTATAGGAGATAATGTTTACATTGGTTCAGGATCAATATTAAACCCAGGAATTAAAATTGTAAATGGTGTCATTATTGGTTCTAACTCATCAATTTCAAAGTCTTTGCTTAAGTCCGGTCTATATGTTAATCAATCTTTGCGTTTTGTTGAGTTTGAATATGATCAAGGTATACAAAAATACCCTATGCTTAATATATCGAAATTAAATGATAAAGTAATACATAAAAAATATGATTAACAGACTCTTAAAACACGGTGCGCTATTTGTATTGGCTAAATCCATCGTATTGATAGCACCTTTATTCGCTGCATATTTGTTAGATAAATCATCCTATGGATTGTTTGAATGGTCTCTGTCTATAGCTATGATAATCAGTACAGTGATCACATTGGGTGCAGGCAACACTATAGCATTTGAAAAAGTTAAAAATGAACAAAGTGCATTAATATACATTGGGCAAACATATTCTGTATATCTGAGTTTCATATTAGCTTTTTTAAGCATTATTATAGCTATTTTTTTTCATGAAGTATCGATAGTCCTGGTGTTGGGGATGAGTTCATTTTTTGTTGTTCAGTATGCTTTGAGTGCATATATGAAAGCTAGTGGGTTAGGTGCTCGTGCAAGTATTATAGATAGCGGTATATATATTGTTCTACTTATCTTGCTCATGCTAGCTTTATTTCAAGAAGATTCAAAACTACCTTATGTTGTAAGTTTTTCTATTTTTGCAATGATACTGGGTGTTTTTTTAAATTCAACGATTGATAGAACTACCACGGTAACTAAAAATGAAATAAGAAAATTCTTAAAACGAGGTTTTCCTATTATGCTTTCTGGGGGAATGGTGATTTTCTTCTTTAATTTACCTAAAATGCTATTAGGATCTGAATCGATGGTACTTGTAGGGGAATTTTCTCTATACTTTAGATGGGCTGCTATGGCATTGGTGGTTTATCAGTTTATCATAGTAATGTTTTTTCGTGATTTATATACTAAGTCCTATCCTGATTTTGATAAGTTTATCGCAAGTATAAGTTTAGGAATCTATATTCTTGGATTTTTTATTCTAACTTTTTTGTATTTAGCAAATGCATATGAAGTCAAATATCTTCCATTACCCGACCTTGACATTTCAGTTCAGGTTCTAATGATTGCTATCATAGCATTATGGACACTTACTGCTTCTTTAGAAGGGCTACTTTATAGAGAAGACAAATCTATCCATCAGCTATGGGCTAATTTGTTGGGAATAATCATTTTTTTAATAATTTACAATTTTCACCAGGATGATAAAGATACAATTTATTTGATTACATCTAGTTGGCTTATTTCTTTTGCTGCTATAATTTTTTATCAATTATTTATTATTCATAAATTTATATTGAAGGCTAAATTCACTTTTATAAATAGTTTTTTTGTGTTGATATTGGTTATAACAATTTTCTTATCGGAGATCAAAGTATGAAAAAGGTTTCTATAAATATTCCCTCACCTTTTAGTGTGTTGACATGGGGACTAATGCTATATCTTTTTATCTTTTTCATAAGCCCTCTAACACCAACATATACTGGTACTGTTTACAGCTGGTCATACTTGCTTGTCTCCATCTCAGCATTATATTTAGGTTTACTGTTTGGTTATAAAAAATTAACTTTTCAAGCTAGAAAAATTCAAATAACTATTAACATTAAAGTCTTAAAAAAAGTGTTTAAAATTATTTTGATGGTTGCAATTGTAGGTGTGCTTCTAAGAATAATTGATAAATATTATTTTAGAGGTGCAACCTTAGCGTTAGACATTGTTGAAAACAGAGAAGCCCTTTCTGCCCAAAGTTCAGGACTGATTTCAATCATATCTGCTATTTTATATCCATTTAGTTTTATTATACTTTTTTATTATCTCTTTTTAAAACGAATTGAAGCAATATCTACAGTTTGGCTATCTCTTGTTTTACCGGTTTCGTTATTTCCAATTATTGATGGTTTGTTTTTTGGTTCAAGGTCTTCAGCACTAGTTTTCGTGGCTTTAACTGTTTTTTACTTTGGTGCTTTTAATTTTTTCAAACTTAAACTTAATATAAAAACATTAATAATAGGAATTACTTTTTTGGGAATAATGTTTTCTTTAAGTGGTTATCTATTTTCTTTTCGAACGGAAAGTCTTGGAATGGATCCTATCTTAAGTACGCAAATTTCAGGATATGCACATTTTGTTAAGTTAGATATGGAGTGGACTAATTTTTTATATTCTATGCAAGGAAATTTTATTTATTACTTCTACATAGGAATGATAAATTTTGTACAATATTTTATACATGGTGTTTTCGAGTTATTATATATGGTGGATGTTTTTGATACAGAACATATTACATATGGGGGACAGAACTTTTTTATTATTATGAAATTCTTTTCTAAGATAATTCATTTTGATTTAGATTTTATTAACAATGCACAAATCCGTGCAGGCATTTATACAACTTTTTTTGGACCTGTTTATTACGATTTCGCATATATAGGTGTTTTCTTTAGCTTTCTGTTTAGTTTTACCATTGGAAGAATTGCATCAAACATCATTAAAAAAGGAAATATCACGCTTTTGCCTCTTTATTTCTATCTGTTGATTATATTGTTTTTTTCACTTGTAGTTAGTCTTTTGGTATATGCGCAGGGAATGTATCTTATAATAGCTTCTTTATTAAGCCATTTGATTGCTAAGAGATTTTTGAATAAAGATACGTTAGCTTTTTGTACATAACAAAAGGGAAAAAATGAGAAAAAAGAAAGTTCTACAATTAGGTAAATTTTATTCACCTTATAATGGCGGAATAGAAACAGTTACCTTTGATATAACAGAGTATCTTAATGCTCAAGGTATCAAAACTGATGTTTTATGTTCAAATGAAAAAAATGAATATTCTGATGAAACTATGAATGGCTATAATGTTTTTCGGACTAAGTCTTGGGGTGTGCATTTTTCTACATCAATAACTCCACAACTTATAACTAAATTAAGAAAAAAAGCAAATAATTACGATATTTTACATATACACCTTCCTAATCCTATGGTAAACTTGGCGTTGCTTTTGGTAAATACAAATCAAAAAATTGTTTTACATTGGCACAGTGATATCATAAAACAAAAATATTTGCTTAAGCTGTATGAGCCATTGCAGACTTGGTTGCTTAGAAGAGCAGATTCTATCATTACTACAAGCCCTAAATATATGGAAGAGTCATTAGTATTGCAGCCATACATAGATAAATGTATTTCTATTCCACTTGGTATAGATGAATATAAAATGCAATATACTGATGCGAAAGTACAAAGTATCAAAGAGAAATATAAAAACAAAAAAATTATATTTACACTCGGTCGTTTGATCTATTATAAAGGATTTGAGTACCTTATAGACGCTGGAAAATATTTAGATGATTCATTTATCATACTTATTGGTGGTAAGGGTGAACTCAAAGAAGAGTTAGAACAGAAAATCAAAAAAGAAAAACTAGAAGACCGTGTTAAGCTTTTAGGAAGAATCGAAGATTATGATCTTGGAAATTATTTTAAGGCTTGTGATCTTTTTTGTTTACCATCGATAGCAAAGTCAGAAGCATTTGGTGTCGTTCAAATTGAAGCCATGAGTTTTGGAAAACCTATTGTTGCTACAAATATCAAAGGTTCAGGGGTAGATTGGGTAAATAAAGACGGCGTTAGTGGTCTAAATGTTCCAATTAAAGATGCTGAAGCAATTGCCGAAGCTTGTAAAACTATTATGTCAGATGAAAAGACTTATCAAAGGTTTTCTCAAAATGCAAGGGAAAGATTTCAAAATAATTTTTTACGAGAAAAAATGGGTGATAAGACTATTGAACTTTACAAAAAGTTATTTGATGATAACGTTGAGTTAGAAAATAGATGAAAAAAGAAATATTATGATCTTAGTAGCGGGCGGAGCGCCGACTACGACTCCATACTCCGTTTTCTCGGCAGAGAAGGCATAACAACGCGCTACATCCCCGAAGTGCTTGTCAAGATGCGTGTCGGCGGTGCCAGCAACAGAAGTCTTAAAAACATCATACTCAAAACAAGAGAGGACATCCGCGCTATGCGCAACAACTGCGTCGGCCACCTCGGCACTCTTATCTTTAAAAACATCTCCAAGATCCCGCAGTTTTTTAAACGGGGTTCGTAAGCCCTGCAAGGGCCGCGAACATGTAAGGTCAAGAGCAGTGGCCACTAATCTGTGGGTAAGAAAAAGATCGTAGCACGTACCACTTAGCACTTAGCATGTACCACATAGTCCTTATCCACGAATTGCACCAATGGCACGAATTCAAGAGCGAGAGCGTTTATCAGCAGATTTCTCTGATTTGCGCAGATTAAGAGCGGTCCCCCAGGGTCTGCCCCCTCGGGTACGGATTTATGGTGTTAAAGAGAAATGACTATGCACTCTTTAAAACAAACGGAAGCTCAATAGTGTGTTCATTGGTCTTTACATTTAAGATCTCTA
>NZ_JBFFOH010000050.1:0-16010 GCF_041562805.1 Sulfurovum sp.
TAAAAGATGTATGGCTTAAGATCCCACAAATGTTACCATTAAGTTAAGGAGAAGATATCTATGACAAAATCAATGAATACAGAAGATAAAAATTTTATCGAAGGTAGAAGAAGTTTCCTTAAAGGTACAGCTTACTCTGTCGCAGGTGCAACACTTGCAGCAGGTGTATTTAAAACTGTAGCTGACACGCCGGCAATGGCTGAAACGAAGTTCACACCTACACCTAAAACACTTTCATTCTATCCGCCACTTGAAGAGTGGGATAGTTTTACTGAGTTAAGTGGACATGACTGGAAAAGAGGTGGTACATCTAGACACGGTGTCCAGAGCGAAGACAATCCTGATGGGATCAAAGCAACTGAATACATGCTTGTTCCTACATCATGTTCAAACTGTGAAGCATCATGTGGTTTGACTGCATGGGTTGACCTTTCTACATATAAAGCAGGTGGTCAGCTTGCAGTACGTAAATACATGGGTAACCCACTTCACTCAGGTTCTCGTGGTAGAAACTGTGCGAAGGGTTATGCAACACAGTCACAAATGTACGATCCAGATAGAATCCCTTTCCCACTTATGAGAGCTCCAGGTTCAAAAAGAGGTGAAGGTAAATGGGTTAGAACTACTTGGGACGAAGCAATGGCGAAGATCGGTAAAAAAATGCACGATACGCTTAAGGTAGGTGATGAGATCTCTAAAAAGTCGATCATGTACCACGTTGGTCGTCCAAACGAAAATGGTTTCGGTCACCGTGTACCTCACTCAATGGGTCTTGACGGGTATGATTCTCATACAAACATCTGTTCTGCAGGTGCTAGACAAGGTACTATTCAGTGGTCAAACGATGATAGAAACTCTCCGGATTGGTCTAATGCGAAGTTGATCTTCCTTCAGTCATCACATGCTGCAGATGCAGGTCACTACTTCCAACAGGCAGCGGGTCGTATCGCTGAAGCACGTAAAAAAGGTGCAAAGCTTGTTGTTATGGATCCAAGACTCTCTAACTCTGCTGGTATGGCAGACCTATGGGTACCATGTTGGCCAGGAACAGAGACAGCGCTTTATCTCTATCTTGCAAACAGAATCCTTAATGAAAAAGGTATCAATGGAGAAGATCTTGTCAATCACAATTTTGTGAAGAATTGGGTTAACTGGGATCATCTTATGAAAGACAGAGATTACCTTAATGTACTTTTAGAAAAAGGGTATATTAAATCTATCCCTGCTGGTGATAGTTATGAAGAATTTATCTCTATGATCTCTGAAATGTATAGCCCTTATACACTTGATTTTGTAGCTGAAGAGTGTCGTATCGAAAAACGTATTGTAGAAAAACTTTACGATATGTTCATCGATGCTGGAGCTAGAGTGGCAACATATATTTGGAGAGCAGGACCGATAGGTCACAAAGGTGGATGGATGATCGCTAGATCAGCATTTTTACCATTTGTTCTTCGTGGTGCTATGGCTGGTGATAAAGGTGGTGTAGGACTACACCACTGGCATGTTATCTCAGTAAATGGTAAGGGTGATGCGGCTACTCAACATGGTGCAAGACCTCCAAAAGTTGATGTCTGGAATGAAATAGCTTGGCCACCAGAGTACCCACTAAGTTCATATGAGATGAGTCATATCATGCCTCACCTTCTTATGGATGATGAGTGGAGAGATAAATGGAATGCTAAAGGACTTAAAGTACCTGAGAAACTGGCTGTTTGGATCCCTCGTATGTATAACCCGGTTTGGATCAACCCAGATGGATTTAGATGGATCGAAGCACTTAAAAGAGAAGATAAGATTGAAATGTCATTTAACCTCTCACCAACTTGGTCAGAGACAAACTGGTATTGTGACTTTATCCTTCCTGTAGGACTTGCTGGTGAAAGACATGACCAACACTCAGAAGCAACAGAACCAAAAAGATGGTTAAGTTTCCGTAACCCGGCACTTCGAGTTGCATTGGAAAAAATGGGTTGGAAGCCAAAAGATCCAACAAGAGCTACATTAGAAGCGCATATTAAAGCAGGCCTTGGTGAAGTATGGGAAGAAGTAGAATTTTGGGCAAATCTTTTGACACATCATGTGGATCCAGATGGTTCATTGGGTGTGAGAAAACACTGGGCTTCAAAAGAAGATCCAACAAGAGCAGTGACGATTCCAGAGTGGTACCAGGCAGCATTTGATAAGCTTCCTAACCTTAAGAAAGCAGCAAAAGCAGCATACCCTGACTCTAAGTATCCTAACTATGAAATGATGAGAGACAGAGGTACATGGTTAGAAGAAGATAACATCTTTAAACCACAGGAGAGACCACTTAAAAAAGTAGGTGAAAACTATGTTGCTCATGGTCATGAGTACCATGAAAGTCAAGTAGTTAAAGATGATTTTGGTGTTTTAATGGCAACAGATAGTCATGGTAAAGAGACAGCTATCGGTGTTGAAGTTGATGGTGAACTTGTACAAGGTTTCCATACATTGACTAAAAAACTTGACTTCTACTGTGAATGGTTCAAAGAATGGAAATGGCCTGAGTACGCTATACCTATCTATCCGACAACTAAAGAAGACAGAGTTAAAATGACACATGTTGTAACTCAAGTACACCATGACTTCATGCAAAATGACAATGAATTTGCGTTGAATACTGTATTTAGATTACCATACAATATTCATACACGTTCAGTAAACTCTAAGCACCTTATGGAGATTTCACAAAACCATAACCCAGTGTGGATCTATACTGAAGATGCGAAAAAACTTGGAATCAAAAGAGGAGATGCAGTTAAAGTTACGATTACTGATACTGTTTCTGGACTTGATTCAGGTTACTTCATCGCGATGGCGGTACCAACTGAAGCAACTATGCCAGGTGTACTAGCATGTTCACACCATGCAGGTAGATGGAAACTTAAAAATGCAGTGGATATTCCTGGATTTGAACACAAACTAGGTGTTATGGGTGTAGGTGCACCACTTTATGAATTGACTATGGATGGTAAAGAGGGTACACTCAAACCAACTCAAGGTATCATAGATGGTATGGATGAGAACAAAGACTCTTGGCAGTTTAAAGAGTACAATAAAGACCTTGACAACATTTGGTGGGATGGTCTTTCTGGTTCATGGCAAAATGCTGTGGCTCCATCACATCCAGATCCTATTGCAGGTAACCACGCATGGCACCAAAAGGTAGTTATGGAACTTGCAGGAAAAGATGATCAAATAGGTGACATTTATGTGAACTATGAGAACAACATGAAAGTATATCAAGCATGGAGAGATGACTTAACTCGTCCTCTTAACACTACAGATACACTTAGACGTCCTCAACACATCAAACGTCCAGCTGTGCCTTTGTCTGACAAAGCATATGCAGTAAAAATCAAGTAAGTTTATTCTTACTGATCCATTCCCCGGCATATGCTAGGGAATGGCTACATTATACAATTTCCCAGATAATTAATTTTCTTATTACTTATTTATCTTGAAAGTGGTATAGTGCCAAAATATTTAACATGAAAGCAGATGTATATAACATGGATTTAATGAAACAAGAGATAGAAAACCGTATAGCAATTTATGCTTTGATCTCAAGATTAATGCTTGTAGAAGTAGATGAAACATTTTTAGAAAATATCGAGAGTGATGAGAGACTTTTATCTTTTTTCCCTAACTACAGAGACTGGGCAAAACGTAAAGAGTTATCACGTGCAGAGCTGATAGAACAGCATTATAATGTCGATTTTACCAATCTATTTTTAATGCATCTGGTACCTTATGAAAGTTTCTATACAAGAGATGATCAAATGATCGAAAGTGGTGGGGATAATCCTATTGTTGAGCTCTATAATGATCTGGATTTCCGTGTGGAACTAGATACCGCAAGAGTTGTGAGTGCTGATCATATAGGAGTGGAGCTGGAATTCATGTATATGTTATGTGTTGCACTGCAAAAAGCTTTAGATGCGGATGATAAAGATGGTATCTGTGAACTTCTTCAAGTGCAACGAGCATTTTTGAAAGAACATCTTTTGGAGTGGGCACCACTTTTCCTTATCAATGCAAAACGAGAGTCACGTACACCTCTTTACCATGATGGTTCTGAGCTTGCTTTAGAATTCTTACTAAGTGATTTTGAATATGTGACAGAAAAATTATCAACCCACTGTGGGGATGAAGCGTAGTTTATGGGTTTATATTTTGATGTGGGTGCGTGTGTAAGAGCAACAAGTAAATTCTCCCAGTGTACCAAGTGTGTAGACATTTGTCCAGATTCTATTAGCTTGGTAGACAATCTCCCAAGTTTTTCTTTGGCTACAGGTACAGAGGCAGCAGCTTGTGTAGGTGTATGCCCGACAGAAGCTTTTGCACTTTCAGACTTTTCTACAACAGAGTTTTTCTTTAACTTTTTAGAGTCTAAAGTAAGGCTTATCTCACCTAAGATAAATGTACCTTGTATCTCGGTATTGAGTGTGGAACATTTGATCTCTCTTGCTTTGGCAAGTGATGAAAAGATCACAATAGATCTAAGTTCTTATGATGAAGATTCTTTGCTTTTTGAACATATTGAGAAGCGTATAGATGAGGCAAATTTTGTCTTGTCAAGTTTTTCAGAAAAAGAGTTAAAGACAAACCATGAAGCATCAAAAGAGTTACCAACAGAAAATGAGAATGAGACTGAAGAAGAAATCTCTTCAAGACGCTCTTTTTTAGGAAATGCTTCACTAAAAGGTGTGGTAAAACATAAAAAAGCATTTGATGATGCAGTGGATGAAGATGAATTACAAAAATTTGAGATAGATGCTTCTGTCATAGCCAAGATAAAAGATAAAAATCTGCCAAATAAACGTAAGATACTTTTTACAACACTCAAACGTGCAGGCATTCCAGATGTTTTTGAAGTATTGCCTGAAGAGGAAGTGAGTTTTACTTCCCAAAAGTTTGTGGATGACAGTTGTACGAACTGTCAGATCTGTTACCGTATCTGTCCTACAGGTGCACTTTCATCCAATGGTAAGTTCTCACTGATACATTTTGATGCGATGCTATGTGTGAAGTGTCATTTATGTCATGATGTATGTGAACCGGATGCTATACATTTACAAAGTGGATTTGAGATCAAAGAGTTTTTTGAACCTACAGAGAGAACACTTGCAACGTTTAACATCAAACGTTGTAATGAATGTGGTAACAACTTTACCTATACAGGTGGAGAACAGACTTGTCCACGTTGTATGGTTGAAGAAGAAGAAGCAATGTTCCTGCATGACAATGCAAAACGTATGAGAGGGGAAGAAGAGTAATGCAACCACATGAAATCAAGCCCGATACAGGACTCTGTACCATACTTGGGCATAATGCCCAAACAGGCTACATGAGAAAATATTTTAATAAGATAATGAAACGCAATGGTATTAATGCGACTGCCATTGCATTGAACATTACAGATGAACATTTTACGTTTACGATGACCAGTGTTGGAGAATCAAAAGTGACGCAAATGATGATAGAAAAAGAGTTTGGAGTCAAAGCAATACCTTATTGTGAAAGTCTGAACGGTTGTGCACAGAGAGAAGGACGTGTAGATTTTGTAGAAGTAGCTGATGGAAAAGTCAAAGGATTTTGTCTGGATGATGAAGCAAAAGCACTTTATGACAGACCGGAGTTTTTGGATGATCAGATCATTTTTGTGACTAAGATGATGCTTATCGCAAATAGATGGTTTGATGCAAAAATTGATGTGGATGATATTCCGCTACTAATAGGAGAGAAATAATGAGAGAAATGGACGATCTAAGAAAAGAATTTGAGAATATGAGCGCACAAAATTTTAATGGGAAACCTGCATTTGGTCCGGATGGACAGTGTGCTGCTGATGAAGAGGTAGATCTTAAAGATTATCCTTCATATACAGAAGCACTCTATGCGAAGCTTATTGCTCCACATGTAAGTGGTATTTATATTTCAAGATGGGACATTAAAGATATCGCTCTTGCAGCAGGTGACTCTATGGCCATTCACCCACGCAAACGTATGTTTGAGTTACTTATGAAGTATGCAACGAGCAGAGAAAACATGCAGTCAGTACTTGATGCACTGGAAGTACATATGGAAGAGAAAATTGCAATTTATACAGAATGTATGACAAAGTTTCCAAACTCAGCAGAAGTATTTCAACCTAAAATTGATAAAGCCAGAAAAACGATGAAACTCTTTCCACAAATTATCGCAGAGTATTTTCCAGAATAATTAGAGTTACCCTTATCATACTTGCAGTATAATATTTTATCTAAAACTGTAAGGTGAGAAATGTCTGAAATAACCAAAGAAGAAGTATTAACATATCATAAGCAAGGGAAGATAGGCATAGACCTCACGAAACCTTGCGATTCACAACACGAACTCTCGCTAGCCTACACTCCAGGGGTAGCTATTCCCTGTCTTGAAATTGCAAAAGATGAAAACCTCTCTTTTGAATATACTAATCGCTCTAATTTGGTTGCTGTGATCTCTGATGGTACGGCAGTTCTTGGACTTGGAAATATCGGACCTTATGCATCTAAACCTGTGATGGAAGGAAAGTCTGTACTTTTCAAAAAGTTTGCGAATGTAGATTCTTTTGACATAGAACTTGATGTCCATACCATAGACGAGATCGTCACTACATGTAAGGCGATCGCCCCGACTTTTGGAGGCATCAACCTTGAAGACATTAAAGCACCACAATGTTTTGAGATAGAGAAACAGTTACAAGAGGCATTGGATATTCCTGTATTTCATGATGATCAACACGGAACGGCAATTATCACCACTGCAGGATTGATGAATGTTCTTGACCTGACAGGCAAAAAAGTTGAAGAGATAAAAATAGTTGTGAATGGTGCAGGTGCTGCAGGCATCTCTTGTGCAAACATGTATAAGAGTTTAGGTGTGAAGAATATCGTTATGTGTGACAGTAAGGGAGTCCTTACCACTACAAGAACAGATCTAAATGAATATAAATCCCCCTTTGCTATAGAGACAGATGCTAAGACATTAGTGGATGCGATCGAAGGTGCGGATATGTTTTTGGGTCTGAGTGTTGGAGGGGCATTGACAAAGGAGATGGTAGCCAAAATGGCACCTGAGCCTATTATATTTGCTTTGGCAAACCCTGTACCTGAGATTTTACCATCGGAAGTTAAAGAAGTACGTGATGATGCTATTGTAGGTACAGGACGTTCTGACTTTCCCAACCAGATCAACAATGTATTGGGCTTTCCGTTTATCTTTAGAGGTGCATTGGATGTACGTGCAAAAAAGATCACAGAAGGTATGAAAATGGCAGCATCCGAAGCATTAGCAGCTTTAGCAAAAGAGCCGGTACCCTATTATGTGAAGGCTGCATATCACGATGAGAATATATCATATGGGAAAGAGCATGTCATTCCTTTGCCTTTTAATAAAGAAGCATTGATCTGGGTTGCTTCTGCTGTAGCAAAAGCAGCCTTTGAAGAGGGTGTTTCACGTGTAGCTAGTTATGATCATGAAGCGTATAGAGAGCAGTTACGATGCATTATTTATGGTACTCCTGAGAAAAAATAATAGATGAACATAAAGCCCTATGTAAACCTTTACGAGCTATTGGAAGTTAATCCTTCAAGCAGAGAAGAAAACCGTGCGTTTGGTTTAACCCAGGTAATGTTGAAAAATAAACCTGTTGAACAACTGTTAGCATGGATAGAGAAGCATAAAGAGAGCTTGAAAAAACCATTTTTAAGTGAAACTTTTTCTTCTTATTTGTATAGAGTGACTTTTGCACTTGTGCTTATCTCATTTGCTTTAGGTTTGTTAGCGGGTGTGGGATTACTCTCCTACAATGGAGAAGAACCGGTCAATGTCATTTATTTTATGGCTATAGCTATTTTCATTCCACTTTTTACGATGTTACTTACACTTGTTTCGATGCTTAGGGCTAGGAGTGCTGAGAGTGTGTTGGTTCATCTCTCACCAGCTTTTTGGATGGAAAAGATACTCGGTTTGTTACCTGGTAACGTACAAGAGCATATTAAAGCGTTACAGATAAGCCCTTTACTCGCAAACTGGATCATCATAAGACGTTCACAAATTATTGTTTTCTTTTTTTCATTAGGCTTACTGTTATCACTTTTGGGTGTAGTTGTGACAAAAGATATTGCTTTTGCATGGAGTACAACCTTACATATCTCTCCTGAAGCATTTCATGGTTTTTTACACACTATAGCATTTCCATGGAGAGAGATAGCACCTTCAGCTGTACCATCTCTTGAACTCATAGAACAGAGCCAGTATTTTAGATTGGGTGATAAATTGGATGATGAGATGATAGCACATGCCTCTGAGCTTGGGGAATGGTGGAAATTTTTGGCTTTATCCACACTTTTTTATGCTATTTTATTACGTTTTATGATGTTGATACTCGCCTCTTTTGGATTTAGTTCTGCAGTAAAACAATCACTCTTAACACTGAATGGAACGACAAAGTTACTTAGAGAGATCAATGAACCTATTATCTCTACGCATGCGAAGAAGAGAGAAAATGCATTTATTTCAGATGATGAGAACTATAGTCAAATTGTAAACACATTAGATGCTTCTTATGATGGAATACAAGGATGGGCTATACCTCAGAGTGAACTTTTTGTCTTGGGTGACAGTATGAATATCATAGCCCCTAAACACTTTGAGGTAGGAGGAACAAACAGTTTTGAAGAAGACTCGGAAGTCATTTATAAAAGTCACGGAGAAGTAGTTCTATTTGTGAAGGGATGGGAGCCTCCAACGATGGATTTTGTAGATTATCTCACTGAGTTGATCACTAAAGTAGATAAAGTGGTAGTTGTGCCTATAGGTACAGCAGAGAATCATTATGAGGCAACGGCTAAAGAGATAGACGTGTGGGAAAATAAACTCTCGTTGTTAGGAGATATGAAAGTGTGGTTAAAAAGATGACTTCTCAGCACCCTAAGTTTGCCGTTGTAGGTCATCCGAACAAAGGCAAGAGTTCCATCGTCTCAGCTTTGGCACTTGATGATTCTGTACAGATATCTGACACGCCGGGAACCACAACAAAAAAACGCTCTTTCCCTTTAAGTGTAGATGGAAAGATATTGTATGAACTTTTTGACACACCCGGTTTTCAAAGAGCAAGAAAGGTGCTTGCATGGCTTGAGAAACATGATGTCCCTGCAAATAAAAAACATGAAGTGGTACAGGCATTTATTGACACACATAAAGATGATGAACGTTTTAATGATGAAATAGAACTGCTTGAACCTATTATGGATGGAGCTGGCATTATCTATGTCGTAGACGGTTCGCAACCTTATGGGGAAGAGTATGAAACTGAAATGGAGATTCTTCGCTGGACAGGACAGCCTTCTATGGCACTGATCAACCATATTGATGAAACGGATTACAGCGAAGAGTGGAAGAAGGCACTGGAACATTATTTTAAGATGGTACGTACCTTTAATCCTATGCAGACAACCTTTGAACAGCATATGAGTATTTTGGAGAGTATGGCCCAGCTTAAAGAAGAGTGGATAGCCCCACTCAAAGTATCGATCAAACTTTTTAAACAGTATCAAGAACAAATGATCGAACGCAGTGCATCTCTCTTGGCACGATTGGTTTATGAGTCTGTCAGTGCTGTCGAGAAACTCTCTTTTTATACTCAGGAGGCCAGTGAAGAAGAGAGACAGAAGATAGAAAGCAATTACAAAGACCGGTTACGAGATCTAGAAGTTGCGACACAAAAGCATATAGAAGAGATTTGGAATCATGATCATCTTAAAACAGAAAAGAAAGTGTTCACCTTTGAAGGAATGGATCTATTTTCAGAAGAGACAGCTTCTGTGTTTGGGCTGACCCGTAAAGAACTCCTCATTACGGGTGTAACATCAGGTGCAGTTACGGGTGCAGGTATTGACTTGCTCTTTGCTGGACATACACTTCTTTTAGGTGGCGTCATAGGAGCAGTGGTGGGTGGTACAGGGGCATATTTTGGCTTCAATGAACTTTCAGAAGTCAAAGTTTTAGGACAAACAATGGGCAAACGTTACCTAGAGATGGGACCTATGGAAAATAGAAATTTCCCTTATATCTTATTAGGACGTGCAATATATCATACCATGAAAGTAGCGCAAACTTCACATGCCAAACGAGAAGTGTTTGATATAGAGATGGATCAGACATTTAAAGAAAAATGGTTGGATGATACTTTAAGAAAGTCTTTAGAAAAATATCATAAAAAGTTTCGTTCAGGGAAAGCTTTAGAAGCAGGAGAACTTCAAGAGTATGAAGAGATTATGAAGCGCATATTAAAACATTTGATCGATGCATAAAAGTAATCCTTTTAAACATTTACATCAAGATCAAGGTGAGGGAAAAGAGACGGAATCTTCACTACTAGCAAAGAGAGTCACACTGGTTATCTTTGTGGCTTTTTTACTACTTTTCCCTCACTATGCACCTTGGGAACCAGCTTATCAGAAGAGTGACTCTTTATTACAGATGATATTCACCTTGTATTTTTTTGTAGCCAATCAGACTTTGGGTATCGTGCATGAAGCTGGACATGGTGTTTGTTATATTTTACCTTGTCCGGAGTTTCTTACTATGGCCAATGGAACGATCTTTCAATTGCTTTTCCCAGGATTGATCGCCTACTATTATTATAGAAAAGGTAATCTGTTTGCTGCGATGATCGCACTCTTTTTTGTAGGATTCTCTCTCCAATACACAGCATGGTATCTCTCTACAGCCCATGAAGGACTTATCCTTCCGGCACATCAATCTTTTTTAGGCGTTGATGCGATTCATGATTTCAACTATATGCTCAGTGCAATGGGACTCTTAGCCTATGAATCTTTGATAGCAGGTTTAACAAGGTTTGTAGCATATTTGATCATGCTTACAGCTGTGATAGGAATGTTTTTTGAGGCTTTTCCTAATAAGTATAAGAGTAGATGGGGGAGTAGCGGATGGCGTAGAAGAAAAAAAGACTTTTAAAAAAGTTTTTCTATCCCCATAAGAAGTAAAGCACTTAACAGTCCACCGGCAATTCCTGCCAATACATCATCAAGCATTACACCAAGCCCACCTTTAAGCTCTCTGTCTATCCAACCTATAGTTGAGGGCTTCCAAATGTCAAAAAGACGAAACGCCGCGAAGCTGAACACGATAGCTAGGAGTTCAGCATAAGGATAGTTCATAGTGATAGCTGCCGGATAAGCGATGATAAGGCTAAGCCACATACCTGCTGCTTCATCTATAACTATTTGTTGATGGTCATGGATGCCTGTAGTTTGTTCATATTTGTTCACTTCAAAGATACCTATGACGGTAATGGCAAGTGTAAGCATAAACAGGGTTTCTGTACCAAAATAGTAAAGTACAGCCAACCCTACAGGAAGTGAAGCCAGTGTGCCTACTGTACCAGGTGCTTTGGGACTAAGTCCTGCACCAAAGAATGTTAAAAAAAGTTTTTGAATCGTCATTAGGTCCCTTGTTTTATGTAAGTGATGATGTTTGGTACAGTTGGATGAGTTTCAGGTAAAACTCCTCTTCACTCTGTTGTTCCAATAACCCTGAACCCGGCATCAGAGAGTAATGCATCTCTTGCAGGTTTTCAAATCTATCTGGTAAAAGTGCTGCTAAAATATTTGCTGAAACTTCTTTTCTAACTAAGATAGAAGGAGGAATAAGTCCTACCTGTATGAGTTTCATAATAGATTCTGAATCATAGTGTACATGATGGTGTTGCCCATGAGGACAGGTTTGTGTACTTACAAGCGTTTTACATGTATCACAATAGACGTACTCATCTATAGTCTTAATTTCAATATTAATATCCTCACAACAATCAAAGACAGAGCTTAGACGATTTTTATCATAATATAAGCCTAACCCACCATGATTTTTACCGATAACCAGTTGGCTACAACCATAATTCTTAGCTAAAAGGGCATCTAATATGAGTTCATTGTATCCTGCAAAGATGTATGTGTTTTCAAAAGGGATGATAAGTACTTTATTGCGTGGTAAAAAGTTATCGACAAAAGTATTGAGTGCATTATGACGTATATCATAACGAAGACCCTCAGTGGTAAAAGGTTTACGTAAAAAGATCACAAGAAGATCAGAGTTACTGATAGCTTCACGTATCATTCTTTCGTGTGCACGGTTTAAAGGGTTTGCTGCAAGCATCATTGATGAGATATGCTTTGCCCCTGTACTGGTGATCATGTTTTTGATACGCTTTATGTTGTCTTCTATTAGTGGATAGGTGACAGTATATTCCCCAGATACAGCTATTTTACCAAGTCTTAACGTTGTATTTCTAACGCCTGGGTGTTCATTGTCTGAAGTACCATAGATATTATGCAGACGTTGTGCAGGGTCAACATCAAATGTCTCTTCAACTATGAGTTCGCCAACTATTTTTCCGTCATTGATGAGAGAAACAACGTCATCTTTCTCTAGACTTTTCAAGGTTAGATAATTTTTTTTACCTTGAGGTGCAAGTATAAAAGAAAATGGGAAAGGTACACCTTTGTATACTTTAGTCTCATCAACATTTTGGGCTTCTTCTTTGTTCATCAGCTTTTCTACAGGGGAGATAAGTCCCGCTTTTACCAAGGCCAAAGTAGATAGGGCCTCAGTATCAATATAGAGTGATTTATTTCTTTTTAAAGAGGCCATACTTTTTCCTTTTTTCCCATAAACTTTTTCTTGAGATACCTAATTTCTTAGAGAGTTCGGTATCTGGAAATTTGTATTGAAAACTATTGACAATAAATTTGACATAATCATCAATGGTCAAGATCTCATTTTGGTCATAGAGTTTAGAGTCTGTGTTAAGTGCGATGGTCTCGAAATCAGATTCTATATTTGTTGTACTGCATAGGATGAAGTTATACTCTTTTAACATCTCTAATAGGGCTTCTTTATCTGTTTTCTTGAGTTGATGGATATCTGTAATATAAAGCAGGGAAGTTGGGCTGTTTTTTTGTATTTTCTTTTTCCAGTTCTTATCACTCAATGGAATAAATGTAAGCAGCGTGTTTGTTTGTATTGCATATTCGAAAACGATCTTGTCAACAAGTCTTTGGTAGTTGGTCTCAATAACAAGCGGTGTATTGATCTCGGCTATATTAAAGTCGGTCTCAATATCATGCAGAAGGTTTTGCATGTACTCTTGGTATAAAGAGGTTTGTTTTTTAAGAGACTGGTACTCTTTATAGTGTTCGATCTTACGCAAGAGATCTTCTAGCATAAATGGTTTGACAATATAGTCTTTCGCACCAAGTCTCAGAGGTTCACCTACAGTATCATTATTGATATAATTCACCATCAGAATGATGATCTTATCTTGAAACTGTTTGATAAGCGGTGAAGTATTCTGTCCAGGTAAGTTTGTTGAAAGCAGATAGACATCACCTTGACTGTCCATAGCTTCTTTGATGGAACTGTATATTTCAGTCTCATAGCCATTTTCATTTAGTTTAGAGGCGATACTTTGCGCCAAATAGAGTTCATTTTCTACAATGATTATTTTCATATGTTTTTCCAATTCAAATAAGTTAAATTTGCTACGGCGTGAACAGTCACGCCTTCTTTTCGTCCTACAAAGCCAAGCTTTTCAGCAGTTGTTGCTTTGATATTGACAAAGTTTTTTCTAATACCAAGAATTGATGCAAGTGAGATTCTCATAGACTCCTTATAAGGTAATAGTTTTGGTGCCTCAGCCATGATAGTTAGATCTACATTGCCTATAGTATATCCAAAGGACTCGATCTTATTTACTGTATCTTGAAGCAAGACTTTAGAGTCTGCTCCAGCATAGGCATCTTCTGTATCAGGATAAAGTTCACCGATGTCACCCATGCCTGCTGCACCTAAAAGGGCATCAATAAGCGCATGAATAGCAACATCCCCATCACTGTGTGCTTTAAAACCATAGTCCACATCTATTTTAACACCGCATAAAAACATCTCTTTGTCTTTTTCAAAAGGATGGATATCTATACCAAAACCAGTAAGTGTTTTGGATGAAGGTACTTTTATACAAGAGAGCTTTTTCAGATCTTCAATGGTTGTAAGCTTATGTGCATCCATAGATCCTTCTACAAAATGTACTTTTTCTCCTAGAGATGCAATCGCAGAGCTGTCATCTGTAAATATCGTTTCCGTTTCAAGTGCTTTTTTGAGCATTTTTGTAACAGAGAGTTGAGGGGTTTGAATGATCTTTACTTTGTCTCTATCTATAGGTGTATTATCTAGATAGAGTGTATCTACAATAGGCAGTACAGGTACGATACAGGCCCCTTGTTCTTTTGCTTCTATGATGCGACTTATCATATCTGAGGGGACACAACATCTAGCAATATCACTGACCATTACATATTCTGAAGTTACTTTCTGAAGCGCATTAATAAGTGATGCCTGTCTACTGTTTCCACCTTCTATATAAGTATAAGAAGCAAAATTTTTCATCAGACTTATTTCGTCCTGTGTTGATACGATAATGACCTGATCAAAACTGGCACTTTCCTCAAAGTGTTCAGCAACATACAGCCATAGAGGAGTCTCTCCTGTATAGAGCCACTGTTTTTTCATCTTGGTTTTAAATCTTGTAGAGCTACCTGCTCCCAGAAGTATCAAAGTAGTTTTTGACAAGTTTGTTCCTATATATCTATACTAAGTATAGTGTGTATCAAATCGTAACGTATTATACATATAGATTGCTTTAGACGTCTTTAATAGGATAAATTTACTCTTATTTATCGAATTAGTTGAATTTTTCAATCTAATTTAAGATTTAGGTGGTATAACTTCTTATCATTAACGAAATAAAAATTAAGTTAGGAATAAATAATATGACACAAGAAAATGTATTAGAAGCGTTGAAGAACGTAACGTATCCGGGCTTTACGAAAGATATCGTAACATTCGGTTTTGTCAAGGACATCAGTATTAATGGTGAAACTATTGGTTTGACTATCGATATTACTTCATCAGCTGATGAAGTAAAAGCTCAACTCACAGATGAGGCAACAATTGAATTAAAGAAACTTGGATTTACAAATGTAAGTATTAATGTAACTGCACCACAGGCACCAAAACAAATGTCAAACTCTGTAACTGGTAAAAATATGGCTCCGCATATTAAGAACTTTGTTATGGTAAGTTCTGGTAAAGGTGGTGTTGGAAAATCAACTACTTCAGTAAACCTTGCAGTGGCTATGGCAATGCAAGGTAAAAAAGTAGGTCTTCTTGATGCAGATATCTATGGACCGAACGTTCCTCGTATGATGGGTGTTCATGGTCAAAAACCGGAAATTCAGGGTAATAAAGTACATCCAATAAAAGCATATGGTGTTGAGATCATGTCTATGGGTTCATTGATGGACGAGGGTGCTGCACTTATTTGGAGAGGTTCTATGATCATGAAAGCGATCGAGCAGTTCTTAAGAGATATCCTTTGGTCTGAGTTGGATGTACTCGTGATAGACATGCCTCCAGGAACAGGTGATGCTCAGCTTTCACTTGCTCAGTCCATACCTATCACTGCAGGTATTACAGTAACGACACCACAAGAGGTTTCTCTTGATGACAGTAGACGTTCATTAAATATGTTCCAAAAATTACATATCCCAACTGCGGGTATTATTGAGAACATGAGTGGATTCATCTGTCCTTCATGTGATACTGAATCTGATATCTTTGGTATGGGAACAACTGTTCCAGTAGCAAAAGAGTATGATACAGAAGTGATCGCTCGTATACCGATAGAACCGGCGATCAGAGTAGGTGGAGATACTGGTATGCCAGTAACATACCACATGCCAGATTCTGAAACGGCTAAACGTTATCAGGAAGCAGCGTCTAACCTTCTTACATTTATTGATAAAGTAAATGCTGAAGGTTTAGCAGATAACTCTGGCGTACAGCCTACAACACCTCCAGGTGTAAGTGCTTGTAGTACA
>NZ_JBFFOH010000051.1:0-15554 GCF_041562805.1 Sulfurovum sp.
ACTTCGAATTTTATTCACTAATCTGAATCCTTTTTTAAGCACAAAATTAACTACAATAAATGTCGCGGAATAGAGCAGTCCGGTAGCTCGTTGGGCTCATAACCCAAAGGTCAAAGGTTCAAATCCTTTTTCCGCAACCAACAGAACATACCCTACAAAATACACATTTTTTCAAACAACTCAAACAGTAAAATACTCCAAGTACATATCAGCGTAGATAATGTTATATACATATTGCTAGTCTATATACAAAATACATGTTATTCATGATTATTTAAGAGGATACCCTATTTCGTAACACAGGACAAAGGTAGTATATCCTGTGTTGGAGATAAAATGAGTTATGTACAAAATATAACATGTGGCCTTACGCTACTAGGAGAGAATAACTGCCACTCATTATGCAACTATAACACTAAAGTATAACATCATGGCAACAAATTTTTTTCAATGTGACATAGATGTGACACCGATAATGATACATTATACTAATTCAGAGTTGGGGAGCTGAGAAATGAAAAGAATGTTGAAAGATAGTAGTAATTGGTACAAAGAGAATAAACTCTTTGTGTTGCTTTTGATAGGCACAAATATTACAATTGCTTCTCTTACAGCGATACTCTGTTCTTAATGATAAAAAAGCCTCAGTATATATTTGTTGGCTAAAATTGGTAATATATAGATTATTTACCACCCTCTACCCCTAAAGTAATCATTCTCATGGTGATTAAAAGATCTCTGAGAGTTGAGTTTTATTTTATAAAATGTTCTTCAATATATTTTTCGGGTTCATCATGATACATTTGAAGAGAAGAGAAACCATTCTTAAGATTTATCTTCACTCCATATATTTCAACAGGGTTAACTTTTGATACAACTTCCATTGACGCAATATCATGTATATTTATTATGGCTTCTTCTCCGTCAACATCTTTTACTATAATTTCTTTCATTGTGTTTCCTACTTTGTTTTCTTTACGTCTATTATATTTCAATACATTATACACAGTAAGAGCATATTTGATAATTTTATTTTTTTAATATGACATTTCAATATAATCATCTTTTGCATGATACGAATTTCCCTAACATAATACATTAAAGAAGCACTTATTAGTACTAATAAATTGATATAGCTAAATATATTTTGATGATATTCAGCCCAAAGGTTATTTGCTATATGCTAACTATATATGAAGGATGACATGATGAAAAAGATACTACTGGCTGTAATGCTACTGACTACTGTTGGATTTGGTGATGTTAAAAAGGATATAAAGGCTTGTGATAAGTATGCTGAAATGAAGAAAAATGGACATTAGTGAGAAATAGAAAATCCTCAAAATAGAACTAACTACCCTACTCAGCCTAAAGTGGTCATTTTAAGAAAAAAAAGATTTGGAATATGACCTTATCATCATTTAATAATTCAAATATAATGCATGGATCTAAAATAAGTTATCAGGTACACTCCGGATTGAGTTACTACTTTATTGTATAAGTATAATATTTTCAGGCTTGACATTTTTCCTATCAATACTTATTCCTATTGGATACTCTATATATAGAAGGAGTAGAATTACAAAAATATGTAAAGAATGTACGGGTAAAGTGGAAAGTATTCATACTACAAGAAGTAAAAAGTTCTTCCAAAAAATGGGATTTAACCTAATTTAAAATAAAGAAAATGCTTGTGTAACATATAGTATTTGCATTATGCTAAATATTAATACCAGCAGCATGTTTTTTATTTATATCATCAACGGATAATGCTTTATCATACAGGTATCCTTGTGCTAAACTACACCCATTTTTTATTAAAAATTTTTCTTGTTCTACTGTTTCTACACCTTCTGCCAGCACTTCTATATTCATATCGTTTGCAAGATTAATGATGGTTTTTGTAATTATCTTATCACTTTCATCAAAAGGTATATCATCTATAAAAGATTTATCTATTTTCAGCTTGTTTATCGGGAGTTTTTTGAGATATGACAATGATGAATAACCTGTACCAAAATCATCCAGACTGATGTTTATACCTAGCTTATTGATCTTTTCCAATACCTTTATCGCTTCAACTATATCGCCTATAATAAAACTTTCAACTATCTCAAACTCAATCCAATGAGGGTCACATTTAGTATGTTGCAATAGTTCTTCAATAGAAGGTAAAAACTCAGGATCTTTTAGCTGTTTTGCTGAAATATTAATTGATATCTTTTCATAATCTATATTCATTTTTTTCCATGAGACTGCTTGGAAAAACACACTTTCTAATATTACTTTTCCAATATCTATGATGAGCCCTGACTGTTCAACAATCGATATAAAATCAACCGGGTATATGACTGTCCCATCTAGATCTATCCATCGAAGCAATGCCTCATACCCTATAACTTTATGTGTGTTTATATTCATTAAGGGCTGATAATGTATAGTAAATGCATCATTTTTAATTGCTTCTCTGAGTTTCGTTTCCAGGAGAACTCTTTCATGCGCTTTTTTTGTCATGGCTTTTGTATAAAAACTGTATGTACTTCTACCATTTTCTTTTGCTTTGTACATAGCAGCATCTGCATTTTTTAATAACACTTGATGAGTATTCCCATTTTCAGGATAGACACTAATACCGATACTGGCACCACAGTACAATTTTCTATGTTCATAGATATAAGGTTCTTGTAGTTTATCGATGATGAGTAGTACTATATCCACAATCTCATTTTCATTGTTAATTTTTTCTAGAATAATTGTAAATTCATCACCACCGAATCTTGATACAGTATCAATTTTTCTTAGCATACTTTCTAATCTTTTTGCACACTCTTTGAGAATATAATCCCCTGCATGATGGCCTATAGAGTCATTGATCTCTTTAAAATGATCCAAATCAATAAAAATTAACGCAACTTGATTGTTATCACGTTTAGCAATCTCCATTGAATGCTTTAATCTATCTATAAACAATACTCTATTTGGAAGTGAGGTCAAAGCATCATAATGTGCCTGATAATCAAGCGCATCTTTTTGTTCTTCAAGCACTTTTTGTGTTTTTAAATGCTCTGTAATATTGTGACCCAATTCTACGATTGCATACATTACATGATCTTTATTGTAGAGTGGTGTAGTGGTTAATTCAACAAATTGTTCCTCTCCTGATGGTGTGATATGCCTGTGAATTCTTTGAAGACTTTTTTGTTCATTAAAAGTATCTATGAGTGGACAATCTAGGTCACTGTCACATGGATGATCTTTATGATGTAACAATTCATAACATTTGGATTGGGATAGATCTTGTCTCATATCTTTATCACTCAACCGTTTAGCTGCATCATTTGCCAATAAAATATTATATTCTTTATCGATAACCATTACAGATTGATCTATCCCATTGATCACATTTTGTAAAAAGTCATGTTGTTCTTCTAATTCAATATTTTTCTCTTCAACCTCTTTGGACAAAAGCTGATTTTTCAAATCAGCTTTTTCTTTATTATGTTTTGAGCCAATCAATTGCAAGACTAAATATATACCAATAATAAGTAAAGAAATAAAAAGCAGAATTGCATTATGAAAAAAGAAGATGTGTTCTAAATCAATCTTATCTAAAGGATGGAATAAAATAAAATATCCCATATTGTTTCCATTTACATCTCTTTGTATATATTTAGTGATAAATGTATTGTTTTTGTGGTCTATGATATATGCGTTATTGTCATGAATTAGCTTTTCAATACCAAAGTTCTTAATATAGTTTCGATTTGATTCTGAAGCATTTAAATTTGCGATATAATAATCATTCAAAAACATTTTTGTAAAAGGTTTTTTGATCTGATCTTTATAATCTTCATCAACAAGTAATACAAGTTCAAATCCTTTGTTTAATAGTTGATTGGAAATTGAGTTAAATTTTGAAATAACTTCAATGGTACCCATAAATTTGTCATCTTTAAAGATTGGAACCATAGCTTTAAAAGCTATATCATAAAGACCGGTACTTATGGTTGACCTTATTTTTGGATCACGAATCATTTGAACAATATCCTTACGCACTTTAGTTAGATCATCGCCATGTTTGTCTGTCCAACTTCTATATCGACTTATGCCTTTACTATCAGAGACCTGGATCCATACATTTTTATAATTGGTGTTAAGACGTAAGTTCTCTGAAAATCTATCCAGCATGAAGTTTGTTTTACCTGATGATTCAATAGCATCTATAAATCTTGGATCGTTAGCTAAGGAAAGCCCGATAAATAAAATTGACTCTTTTTTTGCTTCAATATATGAATGTGTTGTGGATAGGATCTCGCTGGCAGTATCAGTGTACTTCTCTTTGATAAGTGCTTGAGTACGGATATTAAGAAGATTATGACTTATAAAGACAAAGTTAATAAGTAGCAAAGTTGCCAATACTATATTTTTTATACTTGGTTGAAAAAAAGTCATCTGTATACCCATGTCAATTGAATTCTTGCGATATCTCCGGCATTATCTAATATTGATTGTGCCGTACTATTATATGGCGCGTCAGTTTGTGCAAAAGTGTAATTAAGATCAATCCTGTTCACACCTTCAAATTTATATGAAAATCCAATAGTAGTATTTTTAATCGTTCTTTCCTTTACACTTACATTTTGCATTCTATGATACTCATCATATCTGGCAATAGCTTCTATATTAGGTTTTAATTTATAAGTTGTAGAAATATAATAACCATCAGCCTTATTGTTCTTGTCAGCCTCTATTTCAAATTGCCAGACGTTATTTGAAGGAATAGGACTAGTGTCTTTTGCACCAGTAAATATCATACCTTTCCCCCATAAATATTCACCTTCAACTCTTAATAATCCATCATAATATGTTAAACCTATCCCATATCTTGTTCTGTCATACAGCTCATCCAAAAGTTTTCTTTTTCCCTTTTGATAGCATCCATAAAGTTTTAAAGACTCAGTATTATAACCTTTTATATCTCCAAGTATTTTTTCATATGCCATATAAAGATAGTGTGTGGGATGAGAATCATTCACATTATCCATCTGTATACCTGCACCAAGTCCATACATATATGCATAGGTTATTGAGCTTGTCTGGTTAAGGTTGATTTGTTGAAAAAGTTTTATACCACTATCTCTATATGCCCCCACTGAGTGTGACGGTGTACCAAGATATGTAGTGTCATTTACAGATTTCGCAGAGATGTATCTTTCCAGCATAAGTTGATCACTGACGGTTGTAAATTGTATAAAAGGAGAGGCAAACCTTGCCATCAACCCTTCTTCACTACCAGGGTATTTGTACTGTCCGACTCTAATATTAATAGGCAGGTATCTCAATGTGACCGATAGATCCGTTAAATAACTATGTTGTCGATACCCTCCAGGATTGGTTATTCCATTTTCACCAAATTCTGTAAGTATAAAATAGTTTATTTTATTTTCATCATCAAATCTTCCTCTCAACCCTGCTCTTAAACGTGAGAGTATGAATGTTTCTTGATCTTGCAGATCAGGTTTATTCAATGAAAAAGGAGTTTTATTCATCCCATTTATTTCATAGATATCGCCTCTGTTATGGGTATATTTTAATTGTCCAAAACCCCATAAATTATGATCTTTAGTAGTTGCCTTTTGCGTACCTTGTATCATCAACCAATTGGCACTGTAACCATAAGAGATAGATAATAATAAAAAAATAAGTTTTATCATAAATGATTATAACAGTTTTTTATTGACTTTGAGAATAATAAATAAAATTAAATGGCTAGATATTATTTTATGAGAATTTGAGACATATTGATACAAATATTTAATTTCTATTACAATCTGTCATACTTTTGCCCTACTCCATATTATTCTGTCACTATACAACTATGAAACCTACATCCAAAGAAGTACTTGAAAAAATAAGTAAGCATTGTTCTAATGAGCTAACACTTTATAAGTTCAATACAACGACACTGCAAATAAATGATAAATATAGAGAAGGTAGGCTAACAGCATTAGAATATTTGGGAGAGCTTACTTATCACTATCTGCAGGAAGAACAGAAGATACAAGAACAGTTCAAGGAGCAAGTGACTAAGCAATTAGAGCTTCATTCTTGTCTTGATGACACAGAGTATAAACGTGGTTTGTATGATGCGTTAAATGAAGTATTGTATTTATAACTTTACTATTAAGTTCTATTAGTTATTACTTGTATTATAGCTGCTCATAGGGCAAGATAGTTGATATATGTGTAGTTTGGACAAGATAAAATATAATCAAGGAATACGCATCAACCATTATGCCATATGAATAGCTATTGTTGTATTGATTGTGTAACCTGGCAATCTTTTCATCTACTATAGAGTTATAGCATCGAAGATCCATGGCTTTCTGGCCCTGCCTTACGACAAGTGTAGCTTTTAAAAAATAACACTTGTAGTATACACATATAATATTAATGTATTCCTATAAATTTATTAATCATGATATTGAAGAGATTGTAATGTGAGAATTGAGTTTAGTCTATCGAAGTGGATGATATTTTCTCCTCTTCTGACAGACTCTAAATTTTTATCTTATAAATCCCCTATTTAGGGAATAAATTATTTTGCCTTTAGCTTCTCAGCCATCTTGCATCCTTCTTCAGAACCAAGTTTACATGCTTTACCATAGTACTCAATCGCTTTAGGGATACTCTTCTCAAGTACTTCCCCTTTTTCGTATTTTATCGCTACAGAAAAACATCCGTAATAGTCTCCTGCATTATTACAATCATCTATAAAGTCTTGAATGATCTCCATTGGATTCGACTCTTCACTAAACTCATCATCAAATTCATCATCAGACTCTGCATTTGCAAATGCAGTCATGCCTAATAGAAGTATTCCTGCAAGTAATATTTTTTTCATTTTATCCCTTTTGTAATTTAATGGAGAAAGTATACAGATAAAATGTCAAAATTTGTCATACAACTACAAAACAGTATTAAACATAGCTGTTATGTGGGTAGAATTATCCCATATTTAAAGGGGCATAATGTTCTAAATTACCTTTTACGCAATTCTTCTTAGCGCCTTAGACTTATCTTCGTATGCTTGTCTATTTATCTCACCATTTGCATAACGTTTATCAAGTATATCCTGTACAGAAGACTGCTCTTCTACATTTTTAGAAGAGCTTCTTAAAAAATAAAAGAGAATAAAACCTAACACGATCATACTACACCACACGAAAAACCCAACACCCAAACTATGTTCTACATAACCCATGATCTATCCTTTATTTAAGATTTTAATATTTAAAGTATAAAATTTAAGTGTGCAATAACTGTGCAAAGGATCTTAGATCTGTTATTATTTGTTGCATGATGTTAACATGGTGCCTTCTCATTTGTAGTTAAGAATATGAATCATTTATATTATGACTACCCTTAAGTTTTTTGAGGCACAATAAATAAAAGAACAGACAAATCAAGGGAAATTCAATGCCAATAGCTGAACAGACAAGAAAGATATTGATGGCACTATTGTTTGGTGTGATCGCATTTGGCATAATGATAGCATTTTTCACACTACCGCAATCACTAATGGTAGCAACCATTGTACTGATGGTTACACTTTGGACCAATGAAGGTTTACCATTGGCTGTTGTGTCACTACTTCCCATCATTCTTTTTCCTGCAGCTGGGGTTTTGACAACAAAAGAGACTACTATTAACTACGCTAATCCCATAATCTACCTCTTTTTAGGTGGTTTTCTGATCGCTATTGCCGTAGAGAAAACAGGCCTACATAAAATCATAGCCAATAAAATGCTGAACCTTTTTCCAAGCAGTACACGTGGTATCATTTTTGCATTGATCATTACTTCTGGGCTTTTGAGTTCTGTTCTTTCCAATACCACTACTACCCTCCTTTTACTGCCAATTGCACTGTTCTTGACAGAGGAAGTAAAACTTAAAATGCGTCTGGCTTTGGGTATCGCTTATGGAGCAAGTATCGGGGGTATTTTGACACCTATAGGGACACCGCCAAATCTTATACTCATGGGTATTATGGATGAGATGGGTATGGAGGCTATCCCTTTTGCACAGTGGATGTATATGGTGACACCTCTCGTACTCGTTATGTTTGCTGTTGTGGGTTTTATACTGAGTATAGGACTAAAAGATCATCACATCGAAACTGATCTGAGTAAAAAACCTCTTGATAGCAATCAAAAAAAAGTACTTTATGTTATATCTGGATTGATAGTGATACTTTTGGTGAATGCTCCTATCAAACCATATTATAATGGACTGGGACTTAGTGAACCCGGCATATTACTCACAGCAGGCCTTCTTCTTTTTTCTCCGCCTTTTTCTATATTGAATTGGATGGAAGATAAAAACAATATCCCCTACCGGATCATGTTTCTTTTTGGTGCAGGATTTGCAATAGCAGCTGCAGTTACAAAGACTGGGATGGCCGCTGAGATCGCTTCACATCTGGTCACTCTTGCTACCATGCCAACTGTTCTTTTTTTGCTTATTATTGCTACGATGGTCACCTTCACTACAGAGATCACCAGTAATACAGCACTGATATCGATCATGCTTCCTATACTCTACAAGGTGGCGGAACAAACCGGTATCGATGCAACACTCATCATGATGGTTGCAACGATCTGTGCTTCGTATGCCTTCATGCTACCTATCGCTACCCCACCTAATGCTATAGCAATGAGTTCAGGGGTTGTTTCTGTCAAAACTATGGCGACATACGGTATTGTGTTCAATATTTTGGGGATTATACTTATCGTGTCTGTTGCACAATTATTTTGGCCACATCTACTGTAGAGTTTAACTATTTATGTAACTCTTCTATTTAATAAACCTAAGTTATAATCTAACAACAAAATAGAATGGATAAAGATGGTAATATTAGGTATTGGAAATGTACTACAAAAAGATGATGGATTAGGGGTTTACGCTGCTACTTATTTGAATGAAAATTATAGATTTTCAAAAGAGATACAAATCATTAATGGTGGCGTAGAGGGTATTCATTTGTTGAATATCTTTATGGAAAATGATCATATACTTATCCTAGATAGTATTGGATTAGAGGATAAACCTGCTTCTATCTATGCCATACCTTCGGAAGAGCTTAGTGGGCATGGGCTCAATAGTGGTGGTGCTCATGAGATAGGTGTTTTACAGTGTTTAGATATGTTAGAGCTTCAGGGAAAGCCTATACCAAAAGCCTTGGTACTAGGTATCATCCCTTTTGAAGTAACATTTGACATTGCATTGAGTGATACTATTGTAGAGGCTTTTGTTGACTATGTTGGTGTTGCATTACAGTATCTTGAAAAACATGGTATTACTCATAAAGAAAAAGAAACCCTCACTACCTTAGACGAAATCATTAATCGTGCTAAAGACCCATCGGGTGTTATGATTTAACTATACTAGTCTCCCAACCATCATAACTTGCGCCATATTCTTCTAGCATATCTATAAGATATAAAGTAAGTTTATCAATATCGTGGTAGAAGGGTTTATCTAAGCGGTAGAATTTAAAACCTTTAACTCCCTCTTCATTTTCTATCTCTAATTGGATTTTGAAACCTTTTTCATTAAGTTTTGATACTAACTCATCTTTTTTCTCATCGCCATTTGAGAAAAACAGTTTATGCTCTATGGCACGTGCAAGATATAAATTGTCTTCTTTCTCTTTAAGCTCATCACATACTTTATGATTTTGGATCAATTGCCACTCTTTTGCTGTGGGATAAAGTAGTTTTTTATAGTAATTCCACTCTCCATCTTCTTGATGTCCATTACTTATTTTATAACTTTCAAATTCTTCTAATGCAAACTCTATAAAATCTTGCCAATTATAGGTAAACTGAACATAAAATAAAAAAGTAACATATCCATCACTAATCACACGTCCTACATATTTTCCAATACGAAATTTAATAAGTGAGGCTTCTAACTTATCTTCCATGAAAAGTATCTCTGGCTCTTCGTGTTCACCAAGCAAGCCATGTTCACTTGGTTCTTTGAGTTTTGCTTTTACAAACGCTACAATCGGATATGTGTATTGAAACTCCTCCAGATCCATAGAAATCCCTGCATTAAACTGTATAGACGCAGGTTTTCCCTCTAGGTTTTTCATATATAATTCCCAATATTCTTGCATTTAACACTCCTTAATTTTTAATATATAATACAATTTACACAAAGTCAAAATAGCTACCTATGCTGACACTGAGTTTACTTTAGCAGTTACTAATGCTTTTCTTAATTCATCTCAAGGCTCATGAGATACATATCTTCCCCGTCAAGTACTTTGACTTTCAAGCTCTCACAATGAATGCAATAATACCGCACTTCATCTACCTCAAACTCTTCCTGACACTCTTTGCACTGTAATTTCAGCTTCTGTTTATGAATGACAAACTCCGCTCCATCACAAATGGTCCCTTCTTTAAAGGTATCAAACGCTGTTTGCAAGAGATGCGTCTCTATGCCACTCATCACACCTATTTTGGTAATGACTTTTGTGACCATTTTTGCATTGTTTTGCTCTGCAACCTCTTCACACTGGTTTAAAAGTGCTTGTACTACACTGTATTCATGCATAGATTCTTTCCTTGATTAATTTTAATTTCAATCTTTCTGGCGTTTCACTTGGACATATCTTATAAACAAATTCTTGACGTAAAGTATGAAAATCACTCTCTTTACTCCAAAACTCTGGATGCATGACTTCAAGCTCTTTCTCTTTAAGTGCTTCTATTTGTTCTTTATGATCATCTATATAGCCCTGTTTCTCCCAGATAAAATCATCATTGTACGTGCTTTTCGCGAAGTTATGCAACTCTTCGTAGTACGTATCCTCAGCATACACTTCATCTACCATTCCCAATGCCTGCGCTTTCTCCACAGAAAGAGGTAAACACTCATCAAGTAAAATCTCTGCTATCTCTTTTCCTACACGCTTAGGTAAGCTATATGTATGATATTCACTTCCACTAAGACCTAGTGTTTTATAGTGAGGGTTTAGCACTACACCTTCCTTCCCTACTACATAATCACATGCCAGTCCCATAAAGACACCACCTGCTCCTGCATTACGTCCAAAAGAGGCTACGGTAACCACTTCATCTGCATAAAGTATGGAACGAACTAAATCATTCATAGCATTAATATTTGCCCACCCATCTTCACCTTGTTTTGCACTGTCTTCCAGTATGTTTAAATGTATGCCGTTCGAGAAAAAATCCATCCCTCCAACCAGCACCAATACTTCACACTCTCTTTTCAAATACTCTACTGCATACTTCAATCGAATACACTGTTCGGCACTCATGGCTCCATTATGAAAGTTAAAACAGAGATATGCTACATTATCTTTTTTCTCTACACTTACTTCATAAAAAGTGTCATAACTCTTGTCAAAAAGAAGAGGTAAACGTTCCTCTTTAATACCTATTAATTTTTCTTTGAAGACATAAGTTGCAGGAAGTTTAAATCCCCCTACTTCCTTAAGATGTGTTATCCAAACCGCTCCATCTATGGTTCCTAGACAGATAGCCCCATCACGTTTAGCAAGTATCTCTTTGGGCAATCCTCTAAATTTTTCTTCTCTATGTACACCAAAAAGATAACATGATACACCCAATATTTCATCAAGTACACCAGGAAAGCTATCGGAAAGATATATTTTATTTATAATAGTTTCAGTGTCATCTTTTAACCATTCGATCCTTCTATTAGCTTGGGTAAACTGTTCATGTATAGGATTTAAAAGTTGTGGTGTTGCCTCATCATTTTTTAAATTAATAAAAAACTGTTCAAGAGCTTGTAGCGTTGCATTTACTATCTCTTGGCGATAGAGTGATGCTTTATATGTCTTTCGTACTTTGAAAGTCTGCTGTGCATAGATATCACCACCATCATAAAGTTCATTTGCTTTGAGTATAACAACTCCCCACTTTTTGGTATGGTTTTGAAGTGCATACTCCAAAGCATTGGGTCCTCTGTCACCTATAGGTCCAGGATGGAAAATGTAAGTAGGATAGTTTTCATAAATACTCTCAGGCAAATAGCGCTTTAAAAACGGACATAAAATGAGTTGTGGTTCAAAATCTTCTATTTCTGTTAACATCTGTCCTTCACTTATAGCATATGCTACAGAAACTTCATGTCCTCGATCTTCTAAAACAGTATAAACTGCTTGTGTTTGGGAGTTAAAAGCGGTGCAAAGAAGAAGTATTTTCATCTAAATCCTTTAACAAATACGAGGTAATAACTCACCCGTTGGCAAATCTAAAAACCTCTTTGTTCCCCATGAAGAGTTAAGTAGTACCTTGCTTTTATGTAATCCTGTTACTTTACCAATGATGGCTGATGTTACATGTGTTTTTTGTAACACATCTAATGCCTTAGCTTCATCTTCTTTAAGCACGGCTAAAACAAAAGTTCCTTCATTGGCAAGGTCTACAGCTTCAAATCCGAGCATTTCACAGATACCTTTGACCTCTTCTTGCACAGGGATGGTCTCTTCTTCTATTTCAACGCATACATCTGAACTTTTTGCCCATTCATTGAGTACAGCCGAAACACCCCCACGTGTAGCATCACGCAATGCTACGATGTTTATATTAGCATCCATTAAGGCTTTAACCTGGGGATACAATGAAGCACAATCCGTCTTTAGTGAACTTTCAAGTTCAATCCCTTCACGTGCTGCAAATATAGTTGCTCCATGTGTTCCAACATCACGGCTTACTAAAATACTCATACCTTCTGCTAATGCAGAGGCACTTATGCCTTTTTGTTCTATGACACCTATACCCGTAGTATTGATAAAGAGTTTATCTACACTTCCTCTGGGTACTACTTTCGTATCACCGCTTACGACCATGGCGCCATTGATCTCCAGCTCTACTTTCATGCTTCGTACGATCTTCTCCAATTCACGTGTAGAAAAACCTTCTTCTATAATGACAGAACAAGTCATATATTTAGGTTTTGCACCCATCATTGCGAGGTCATTACAAGTACCACATACAGCCAGTTTTCCTATATCTCCACCAGGGAAAAATAGAGGACTAACGGTAAAACTGTCTGTCGTAAAAGCAAGTTTACCATCTTCTATAACAGCTGCATCTTCACTCTTAGCTAAGATATCATTTTCAAAGTGCTTATAAAATATTTTTTTGATAAGCTCATTGTTCTCTTCCCCTCCATTTCCATGGGCAATAGTTACTGTTTTTGTCATATTAGGTTTCCATATTTATAATAAGCTGCACATGCACCCTCGCTACTAACCATACAACTTCCAATCGGTGTCGTAGGCTTACAAGCCGTACCAAATATAGTACACTCAGGTGGTTTCGCCATACCTCTCAATATATCGCCACAAATACAAAGTTTATGGTCTTCTATCTCAGCAATAGGGAGTATATCCTTGTATATAACTTCTGCATCCAAAGATGCAAACTCTTCTTTGAGTTTGAGTCCACTGTCAGGTACATTTCCAAGTCCTCTCCATCTAAATAGATCCATTTTTTCAAAGTAGGTATCTATAAGTTTTTGAGCATTCAAATTTCCTTCATGATTTACAACTCTTTTGTATTGTATTTCTAATTCACAGCGATCTTCTATGAATTGTTTCACTATCATGCTAATACCTTGCATTGCATCAACAGGTTCAAACCCGGAAACCACTACAGGACGACCATAATCTTGTGGAAACTTATCATATATTTTTGAACCACTTATCACACTTACATGGCTAGGTCCTAAAAATGCATCTATCCTATTATTATAACTATCGACATGTACATCACGACTATCTATGAGTTCTACCATTACTTCAGGTACTGTTACATGGTTGATATGAAAGAAGATATTGGGTATTTTTTGCTTAATAACTTGCTCCACTAGTACAGCCGTCATTGGGGTAGTTGTTTCAAAACCTATGGCAAAAAAGATAACTTTTTTTTCTGGATTCTCTGCTGCGATCTTCAAACATTCCATAGGAGAATAGACAAAACGTACATCTGCACCTTTGGCTCTAGCATCTTGTAAACTTCCATTACTGCCAGGAACTTTTATCATATCACCAAGAGTGACTAAGATAACATCTGGTTGCATAGCTAAGACATACGCATGGTCAATTCGTTCTTTAGGCATAATGCACACAGGACAGCCAGGACCATGAATAAAGTTAACATTATCAGGCATGAGTTGAGGCAATCCATACTTCATTATAGTATGCGTATGCCCACCACACACTTCCATAATGTTGATAGGATTTTTTAATTTTTTGGCATCTTCAGCAATTATTTTAGAATAAGCCTTAATAGTCTCTCCATCACGAAAATCATCATACAGATTTTTAAGTTCCAATGACATTACTGCCCCCTATTGGGACACTCATCGTCTTCTAAAATAGCCCTTTTCCGTTCGTCTTCGTCCATGAGTTCAAGTATCTCTTTATAAGTGTTTATGGAAACCATTGCTTCTTCTTCATCTATTTTATTCATCACAAAGCCAATATGAAGGAGTACATAGTCACCCAACTGTATATCATCATCACCCATCATCATGAGATTAGCATCACGCTGTACACCCATGGTGTCCACGGTACACATAGTTTTATCATCTGAAATTCTCACTACTTTACTTGGAATAGACAAACACATATTAACCCCTCATTTTACGTTTAAACTCTATCCAGTCAGCAACTGCTTTGACTGAATCTATATCGTTCACATTGACTTCAAGTATGTCCACATTGGGCTTGATACGTCTAGCTTCTACTTTTTCTGCTTCAATGTCATACTTAAAGTGTGGAAGTAAGTCTGTTTTAGTGATGAGTATAAGGTCTGCTTGTCTGAACATTACAGGATATTTGGCTATCTTATCTTCACCCTCTGGGATAGAAACCAAGACGATGTTCAAGTGTGTCCCTACATCATAAGAGGCAGGACAAACTAAATTCCCTACATTTTCTACAAAACATACATCCATGTCATCTAGTGGCATGTCATGCAACCCTTTGTGAACCATAAAGGCATCAAGGTGACAAGCACTTCCTGTTTGTATTTGCATTGCAGGAATACCTTTAGCTTTGAGTCTGTCTGCATCTCTAGTGGTCTCAAGATCACCTTCAACCACACCAAATTTAAACTCGGCCACATCAGCCATATATTCTAACAAAGTGGTTTTTCCACTACCTGGACTACTCATTAGGTTAATTCCTAAAATTCCCTTACTATCAAAGTGACTTCGATTATGATCTGCCTCTTGGTCATTTTTATCTAAGATTTTTTGAATAACTGAAATCGTCTTTGCATCATTAAGTTGTGGATTATGATGTAAGTGTTCATGAGCCGTTTGATGGTCATGAGAGTGCTCCTCATCATGACTATGTTCGTGTCTTTGTGCCATAGCACTATCTGTTATACTACATCCGCAGTCTGTACACATATGTTTCTCCTGTAAATTTAATTTGTCTATCCAAGTAATATATTTGTTCCCACAACCAGTGAAATCAC
>NZ_JBFFOH010000052.1:0-15475 GCF_041562805.1 Sulfurovum sp.
GGGAAGGTGATCAGGGTTCAAGAACCATTCAATAGCAAGTTTTAATTTCATATTTTCATTCCTTTAATTAAATTAGAGACATTCTGTTGAATATCCCCTTCAAATGCTGCACTCACAACTGAGATCATGTCAGTTCGTGTGGCAGCAATCTCTCCTATATTGGTCTGGCTAATACCACCTATGGCGCACACAGGTATCTCTACTGCCTCTTTGGCCTTATGCAGAACATTAATAGATATAACACCTGAATGTGGTTTGGTAGGAGAAGGGAAGAAGGAACCAAAAGCAACATAGTCAGCACCTTCTTCCTGTGCTTCTTTAGCTTTACGTATACTTCCGTAACAGGACACTCCTATGATACCTTTGGGAAAGATCTTTCTCGCCTCTTCAATAGGCATATCATCTTTTCCTATATGCAAACCATCGGCATCTATTTTGGAAGCTAGATGGGGACGGTCATCTATAACAAAAGGAACATTGTGACTAGTACAAAGTTCCTGTAATACTCTACATACCTCTTCTACCTCATCATCAGATTTGGTTTTGTTTCTATACTGCACAATACAGGCTCCTGCTTTTAAAGCCTCTTCCACATAAGTATGTACAGTCTCATCTGGTGTCAGATGTTCATCCGTGATAACATATAATCCTTTAAGCATATTCAACATATTCTCCTCCTACTTTATGATTGATCGGTCCTGGGCCATATCCAATATTTGGTGCTTTTATCAGTGCATGTGTAATAAACTTCTTTGCAATAGAGACAGATTTTTCAAGGGAATGTCCCAATGCGAGATTGGCAGTGATGGCACTTGAATAAGAGCATCCCGTGCCATGTAGATTTGAGGTCTCTATGAGTGCCGATTGAAAAACACGCTTCTGATGTTGAAAGTAAAGCTGGTCAACACTGAATCTGTCTTCAGCAAGTTCAACAGCATAATGTTTTACAAGCACTGGTGTAGTCAGACTTTGTATCACTTCAAGAGACTTTTTATCCCCATGTTTATACCCGAAGAACGCATAGGCTTCATGATGATTGGGTGTAATAAGTGTTACATTATTAAATAGTGTATGCATGGCTTTAACGGCATCATCTTTAAGCAAGGGAGAGCCGGCTTTTGATATTGCCACAGGATCAAGTACAATAGGGATGTCCAAATCCTGTATGATGTTGGCAACCATCTCAATAATCTCTTTATTAAAAAGCATCCCTATTTTTATAGCTGCAACATCAAAGTCTTTAAAAACCATTTCAATTTGTTTTCTGACAAATGATGCATCCATAGGCACAATCTGTTCAACTCCTGTGGTATTTTGTGCTGTAAGTACCGTAATTGCAGTAGTGCCAAAAACATTAAATGCTTCAAAAGTTTTCAGATCAGCTTGAATACCTGCGCCACCACTACTGTCAGAACCAGCAATGCTCAAAACTACTTTCATTATCACTCCTTAATTTATATAATAGGAGTATATAAAATAGAAGATGCTTTTAGTAGTGTAAAAATGTCAGTTCAGTGAGATAGAAGGGGAACTCATGTTGGAATAATATAGAAGTTAAAGGATGTCTCGTAACACCATTGCATAATGAAGTACAATAAGATTCAAAATAAAAATACCCATAGATGAACCTTTAGAAAGGAAACGCTGGAAAGGTGTTTTTACCTTGTGCAAGGTGAGCATTGAAATCGTCATATGAATTATTGTCATTACTACGATAAAAGCTACGATATAAAGCTTGATACGCAATGCGTCTATCACTTCGTTAGAGAGATTTGAAAAAAGTATATCTAAAAGGCCATTGCTCGATATCATCGTATACCCAGTGATAAGCAGGATAATAAGTGCTCCTGTCTCAAAGTAACCATATAGAGGACCTATAAGTGGATATACAGCATCCTGGTCCTCTTTTTTTCTAAGGCTCACCCCCAGTAAAAACATAAAAAATCCCCCACCTATCCATGCGATGGCAGCCACGAGATGTAAGTGTATCGCCCAACCCATTACTTACTTTCTTCTTTGTTATGGTGTCCTAATGAACAGTGTTCTTTAGCATTGTCAGCATCCAGTAAGAGTAATCCGTTTGGCTTGATACGGTTCCATATGTCTGCTTCTTGTACCAAATAGACCTCTACACCCATATCTAAAAGTCTCAAAAACGTTTTATATCCCAATTCTTTTACGTAGAGTGTATCAATATTCAACGTTTTGAAATACTCGAAAAATTCTGGTGATTTTGATGTTTTGTGAGGGTTTTCCTGTACGATGATCTGTCCTTCGTCTAAAAAAGCGAAAGAGTGTGCTTTTCTAAAACGACCGGCAATAGTCTTTTTATCTTCTTCTACAGGAATAAGTGTCATTAACTGTCTAACTTCAATACAGCCATAAATGCTTCTTGCGGTACTTGCACAGAACCGATAGATTTCATACGTTTTTTACCAGCTTTTTGTTTCTCTAAAAGCTTTCTTTTACGTGTAATATCTCCGCCATAACATTTCGCCGTAACATTTTTACCCATAGATTTCACGTTAGAACGTGCGATGACATTGTTACCGATACTCGCTTGAATAGCTACTTCAAAAAGTTGTCTCGGTATAAGTTCTTTTAATTGTGCAACAAAAGCAAGTCCACGTGTTCTAGCTTTATCTTCAGGAACAATGATAGACAGGGAATCTACTACTTCTCCAGCGACTTTAATGTCAAGCTTCACAAGGTTACCCTCTCTAAAACCAATAGGTTCATAATCAAAACTTGCATACCCTTTAGTCATAGACTTCAGTTTATCGTAAAAATCCATCACTATTTCATTCATAGGGATGTCATATTCCATGAGTACACGTGTTTCATTCAAGTAATCCATCTTGATTTGAATACCACGACGATCATTAAGCAACTTGATCAGGTTTCCTACATACTCTTGTGGTGTCAAAATAGTCGCTTTCACATACGGCTCGTAAATGCTGTCTATTTTCTGCGGTTCTGGCAATTCACTTGGGTTTTGTATCACCAACTCCGAGCCATTGGTTAATTTGACATTGTAAACAACTGTAGGTGCAGTAGCGATAAGCTCCAGATTGAATTCACGTTCCAAACGCTCTTTAACCACTTCCATATGAAGCATTCCCAAGAAACCTGTTCTAAAACCAGATCCCAATGCCATAGAACTCTCCGGCTCAAAACTTAAAGAAGAATCGTTGAGTTTAAGTTTGTTCAGTGCATCACGAAGATCTTCAAACTTATCAGTTTCTATAGGATAAATACCTGCAAATACAAAAGGTTTAGCCGGTTCAAAACCATGAATGATCTCTGCAGTAGGATTCTTAGCATCCGTGACAGTATCGCCAACCTGAAGTAAATCAACCGTTTTGAGTCCCATGACCACAATACCTATCTCACCTGTACGTATCTCATCAGTTTTTATATTGGCTATGGGATTTGGGTACATCATGCTAAGAACCTGATGTTCATCTTTGGTTCCCATTATTTTAACTATCTGCCCTTTTTTGATACTTCCTTCAAAGACACGAACCAACGCAAGTGCTCCCATATAGTTGTCAAACCAAGAATCATAGATAAGTGCTTTAGTTGGTGCATCTTCCTTACCTGTTGGCGCAGGGACACGGTCTACAATAGAATCTATAAGATCTTTAACCCCTACCCCCGTTTTAGCAGAAACAAGGTTATGCTCTGTTGCATCGATACCTATAGCTTCTTCAAGTTCAGTAAGTACTCTGTCAGGATCAGCTGCCGGTAAGTCTATCTTGTTTACAACAGGTAAAAGTTCCAAGTTGTTTTCTATGGCGATATAGACATTGGCTATGGTTTGCGCCTCTACCCCTTGTGCTGCATCTACAATAAGCAGTGCACCCTCCGAAGAAGCCAAAGAACGGCTTACTTCATAAGAGAAGTCCACATGACCCGGAGTGTCTATAAGGTTAAGGATGTAGTGTTCTCCATCTTTAACATAGTCAAGACGCACAGATTGTGCCTTAATTGTAATACCACGCTCTTTTTCAATATCCATAGTATCCATAACCTGTGCAGACATCTGTCTGTCGGTTACAGCACCACACTCTTGTATGATACGGTCAGCTAATGTTGACTTCCCATGATCGATATGTGCGATGATCGAAAAATTACGTATACGTGATTGTGGTATTGGCTTAGCCATTAAATTCCTTGTTTTTCTTACTTACTAATTTGTTTCAAATAAAGAGTTTACACTCTCATTGTTATGTACTCTGCGAATGACTTCACCCAGCATAGAAGCTGTTGAAAGCATTTTTATTTTTTTACATTTCTTTGTCATAGGAATAGTATTGGCTACAACAAGTTCATCAAGATCACCCTCTTCTATACGCTCATAAGCTGGTCCTGAGAGTACAGGGTGAGTACAACATGCCATTACCGATGTAGCGCCAAGTTTTTTAAGTGCAGAGGCAGCTTTAACCATCGTTCCTGCAGTATCTACCATATCATCGATAAGAATCACATCTTTACCTTCAACGTTACCGATGATGTTCATCACTTCACTTTCATTGGCTTTTTCACGTCTCTTATCAACGATCACCATATCCAGACCCAACTTGTTTGCAAAGTATCTGGCTCTTGCCACACCACCGATATCCGGAGAAGCAATGACAGGATTTTTAAATTTCTTAGCTCTAATATAATCCATAAATAAAATAGCCCCATAAAGGTTATCTACAGGAATGTCAAAAAATCCTTGTATCTGAGAAGCATGAAGATCCACAGTTACCATACGAGTGATACCTGCAGTCTCCATAAGGTTTGCGACAAGCTTTGCTGTGATCGGCACTCTAGGTGCAGCTTTTCTGTCTTGTCTTGCATATCCGTAATAAGGTACAACGGCAGTAATCGATTTCGCGGAAGAACGCTTCAAGGCATCTGTCATAATGAGAAGTTCCATGAGAGTGCTATTGGCCGGTGCAGAAGTAGGCTGAATGATAAATACATCTTTACCACGTACAGACTCTGCAATTTTCACATTAATTTCACCATCAGAGAAACGGTTGATCTTAGCATCGGAAAGAGGCATTTCCAGGTAAGTTGCTATCTCTTGGGAGAGTTCAGGGTTTGATGTTCCGGAAAAAATCATATATCCACTCATTATTGTACCTTTGTGTCTATTTTGTTACGCGTATTCTACACAAAAGTTGATAAAAAGGTGATTTAAAGCTCCTCAGTATTACACTAAGACAGACACTAATTAGAACTCATGGATATAAATGATACGAAAAGTTTTTAAGAAAAAGCCGTCTGGTGGCAACAAGATAGATGCCTTTTTAGAAAAATACAATTTACCAAAAGCATATTTGGCTGTCAACAGAAGAATGATAACCAGAGGTGTCGCTGTAGGACTTTTCTGGGGATTCATTCCTATGCCTATGCAAATGCTTGCTGTTATGGCTACCACACCGTTTTTCCGTTTTAATGTACCTATTGCCATCTCAATGGTTTGGCTAAGTAATCCCATTACTATGCCTCCAATGTACTACATCGAATATCTTACTGGAAATTTTCTTTTAGGTCGTGAGGGGATCGCAGATATAGAGTTAACTATGTCATGGTTCACTGAACATTTTGATGAGATACTTGTACCACTCTATGTAGGTACTTCATTTTACTCTATTGTAGTTACAGGTATCATTTATGTAGTACTTAACCGACTTTGGGTGAACTCAGTCCATAGTGAAAAAAAAGAACGTAAACATAGTAGAAAGAAAAAAGAATCAAGAAAAAAATCTAATACCCCAAAAGTTTAACACTCACTATGTACCTTCAAAAACACCCTATAAACCAATCATTAACCAAACTACCTTATGATTAAGAAAAAAGAACGCAATGATGTATAAAAAACTAACCCTTACACTCCTTCTTATTGGCTCTTTTTCCAGCTTACATGCTGAGTATCTTCTCAAAGAGAGTACACGTGTAAAAAGTAAAATTGACCGTATGCCTAAAAATAAAGTTGCAGATATGAAACATATCCCTCAGGACCCTGCTTATTACGCAGATCAAATCAAACCTTTTTCCACAAGTAAACAAAAAGAACTTGATAAAAAATTTAATGAAAAATACTTTAAACCATGGAGTCTAACTACGTTGGATATTCCTGAAAAAGACTTTGGCTGGGAGATAAGGTTTGTAACTAAAAAACCTATTTATAGAGCTAAAGGTTCAATTATTCGTGCTTCTATTTATAATCAGTGGATAACAAATGCGAACTATGACAACGTTGATAGTAAAAAATATAAAGCTATTACAATACGTCGTACAAATGTGAAAGCACTTCCAACATCAACAGCATACTTTCGTGATCCTAAAAAAACCGGTGAAGGCTTCCCTTTTGACTACAATCAGAACTCTGCCCTACACATCAATGTACCACTTTATATCTCACACTTTTCGAAAGATAAGAAATGGGCATTTGTAAGAGCTTCCTACTCATTTGGTTGGATTAAAACTTCTGACTTGGCTCTTGTAGACTCTAAGTTTATTAAAACATTTAAAAATGATAACTATGCCATGGTCATTAAAGATAACCTCAGACTCTATAATGATGATAAGGATGTCTCTATCGTTAAACTGGGTGCCCTCTTCCCCATCTCTGAAGATCAACAATACCTTGTTGCTTCACGCGGCAGTAAAGGGAGGGCGCACATTGAGAAAGTCAAAGTTGAAAAACCAAGTATCATTGCAAAAAAGCCTCTGCCTTTTACTGCTAAAAATGTAGGCATGCTGGCAAAAGAGTTTTATGGCGAACCCTATGGCTGGGGTGGAAGCTACGAGTGTCGTGACTGTTCTGCTACAACCAGAGACTTTCTAGGGGCATTTGGTATCTTCTTACGTCGTAACTCCAGTAAACAAGCCCAAGACGGAGATACTATTTCCATAGAAGGTCTCACAAAAAGCAAAAAGAAAAAGAAGATCATCAAAGATGCTGAACCTTTCCGTTCTTTACTTTATGTTCCAGGACATATTGTGCTCTACTTAGGTGAGTATAAAGGAGAACCGGTTATTATGCATACCTATTGGGGCATACGTAAAAAAGACCGTACTAAACTTATCACTGCGCGTACTATCATTAGCAGCACTGAACCAGGAAAAGAACTTGCTGATATAAGAGAACAAAGTAAATTGATCAATACACTTAAAACGATAGTCAATTTTTAACTCTCACCATACAATAGCATTCATTATTGTATCGTTCGGGTTTAACGCATATTTAGATAGAATCACAGCATGAGAATAAGCATTAAAATGCAATACAGGGAGGCACTAAATGCCCAATCGTGTAAAAGAAAAAATAAAAATATTTACAACCACCATCACTGCAGGAATACATAAAGGTAAGAAGATAGAAATACCTGATATCTTTACAACACGGAGCTCAAAGGGCATCTTAAAAGAATCACTCTTCAATACGCTGCAGTTTGACATCATAGACAAAAACTTTGTTGAAGTCTTTGCAGGCTCTGGGTCCATAGGACTTGAAGCACTCAGCCGTGGTGCGGGAGCATGTTACTTTATGGAGTACAACAAAACAGCTTTTCGTTGTTTGGAAGGTAATGTAAAGCGTGTGGACCCTTCAAAGTGTCACCTCTTCTATGGTGACAGTTTTGAAAAGTTTGCACTTGTCTATGAGATGGTCAAAAGAAGTAAGGAAAAAACCTACTTTTATTTTGATCCTCCTTTTTCTACACGTGACGGAATGGATGATGTCTACGATAAAACCATTGCACTTATAGAGAGTATAGAACCCCAGGTTGCAGAACTCATCATCGTGGAGCACATGACAAACCTGGATATGCCCAAAGAGATAGGTGCAATGGAGTTAATGAAGCGTAAAAAGTTTGGCCGTAGCACTATGACATATTATAAACCGAAGGACTAAAATGGCAAAAAGTAAAACTGAAGATCACATCGCACTGTTTATTGATTGTGATAATATTTCACATAGATCCATAGAAGGTATCATCAATGAGCTGAGTAAGTATGGTGTTGTAAATATACGCCAAGCCTATGGGAACTGGACCAAAGACAATCTCAAGAACTGGGAAGATAAACTCTTGGAGTATGCCATTAAACCTATACAACAGTTCGACTATTCTAAAAATAAAAATGCCACAGATATCCTCATGACAATTGATGCTATAGATCTGTTACACACCAAAGACATCGATGCATTTGCTTTTGCTACGAGTGATTCTGACTTTACACCTGTAGTGATGCGCGTACAGACAGAAGGGATCAAAGTTTATGGTTTTGGTGAGAAGAAAACCCCTAAACCATTCATGGCGGCATGTTCACAGTTTATCTTTACCGAAAAACTTATGGTAAACAGTACACATAGTACGGAAAGTGCTGATCTCATACAAGCTCCTGTACGCAAATCCGGTAGTGAAATGCGTGCAGACACATGGTTGGTCAATGTCTTAAGAACAGCTGTAGAACAGACCATGGATGAGGACGGTTGGGCAAATCTAGCAAGCATTGGTCAGTATATCAATAACTCTACTTCATTCTCACCCATCAACTTTGGGTATAAAAAACTCAGTAACCTTATAAATGAGATAGACCTTTTTGATCTTTATGTGGATGAAGACACAAAACAGATGAGTATCAGAGATAAGAGATTCTACTAAACAGTAGGCTTCTCTTTCTTTTCTTTTTTTCCCTTAGGTTCAGGTTCCACAAACTCTCCTTTGATAAGCCCTGCTTCATGTAAGAACTGTGACGGTTTGTAGTCTATCTTTTTCACTTTATCAAATTTGGCTAACGAAAGATAAAGTCTGTCTTTTGCACGTGTCACTGCAACATAAAATAAGCGACGCTCTTCTTCTATACTGGACATCATCTTTCTGTTAGGGAATCTTCCGTCTACAAGATCTATAACATAGACTTCAGGAAACTCCAGTCCTTTACTTGCATGTACAGTAAGGAGATTAACCCCCTCACCTTCACTGAGTTCATTGCCTCCCAGTACCATGGCATTCACAAAACGTCGTAACTCTTTGTATTGGCGAGAAAGGTCGAGTAGGAGATTCGCTTTTCTTTGTATACGCTCTTTAGCTTGTTTCTTCTTCTCTTCATCGACTTCTCCGGTCTTAAGACGTCCTCTCTGTGTTGCCAAAAGTTCTATAATTCCGCCATAAAGCTTGGAAGCAATGATGTGTTTTAAGATATCTGATGGTTTCTCCAGACTGTGTACAGACTTCATAAGCGTATAAAACTCTTTAAAAAAGTCCATAGCGTCATTGCTCAGTTTTGCATGTTTAAGCAGCGGATGGGTATAAAGTGCACTCTCTAGGTTCATGTGTCTAAATCTTGCTGCGGAGCCTATCTCCTGATCATCATCGAAGAGTCCAAGTTGTACATTTTTATTAGGGTTAAGCTTTGGAAGATCATGTACCTTTGGATAGAGTACACCCTGCATAAAATTTCCCTCTCCAAAATGCAAGAAACATTGAAAAAACTCTTTAGAGAGTGCAGATCCGACACCTCTTGCATACTCAAACACATGAATAAACGCCATCATATCTTTAGGATTTACAAGTAATGCCAAGACATCCAGTAAAAACTTTATCTCTTTTGCATCAAAAAAACTTGTTCCACCTTTACGCTTACAAGGGATACCATACTCACGTAAACTGGCTTCTACCCCATCTGCAGATGAATTATTTCTAAAGATAACAGCTATCTGGTCATTAGGGACATGGGTACGCTTGATGCCTTCTGCAATAGACTGATACTGTTCAAAAAGGTCATTGTACATCAAAAGTTTAGGCGGATAACTTTTCATGACACGCCCTACCTCAAGTTTTTTAGGGTATATACGCTCATTTCGTTCTATGACCCTGTTTGCCAGAGAGAGTATAGGTGCAGTGGAACGATAATTTGTTTTGAGCGTAAACACCTTTGCATCGGTATAACGGGTTGAGTATGTTGCAATATTTTCTATATTAGCGCCATTAAAGGCATAGATACTCTGGTCATAATCTCCTACACAAAAGAGAGATCTTGGCTTGAGTGTGTCTATCAAAGCACTTTGGAGAGTATTGGTATCCTGATACTCATCAACAAGTACTTCCTCAAAAGGTATGGTATTTTCTTCCAGGTGACTTTTCATACGCAGCAACAAGTCATTAAAAGAAGCAAAACCATAGGCTATCTTCTCCTTTTCAAACTCTTGTGCGATATCCATATAGATATCCATGACAAGCTCATGATCAGGGTATTTTTCTAAAAACCATACATCAAAGTCTTCAAGAGAAGCATTTTGATACAAAGAGTACATCTCATAAAGATAGGTAGCTGAAAAAGGCTGCATCGTAAGATTCATACGTTCAAAATTGCGTTTTTCATAGATACTTCTAAAAAGTGTTTTAAGCTCTGAAGGCTGTTTCAGTGCAAGATTCGGATAGATCTCTTTAAGCCAACGGTAAGAGACGGCATGAAAGGTACCAGACTCTATTTTACTTACTATTTTTTTAGGGAAGTAACGTTCGAGACGCGCTATCATCTCACCTGCTGCCTTATTGGTAAAAGTAAGAAGTAAAATGCTGGAAGGTTCTACACCACTATGTAGAAGGTGGGCTATACGCCCTACGATAGTCGATGTTTTACCTGTACCCGCACTCGCAATGATAAGGTTGTGTCCTAAGGGTGCTGTAGCAGCACTAAGCTGCTCATCATTGAGGGAGGTTAACGGCAATTACTTATGACCGATAATGTAATACGTATTTTTATTATCTACCTGTTTGAGTTCTAGTTTATATTTTTTTTCCCAGTGTTTGACTAAATCAGTAAAAGCGGAAAGGTTATCTGCATTAATATCTTCATCACATTTTATTTTGAGATGATCTTCAGAGTTAGACATAGCGATAAACCCTTTCTCTACAGCCAGAGCATCATTAAATGAAGGGATATGCTGTGAAAACTTCTCAAATCCCTTTGTATTGGCGATTATATTATTAATTTGTTGCAGGGTTTGTTCAGTTTTTGCATAGCCAAGTTGTGCTAAAAGTGCTTCTGGTGTAAGATCAAGATGCATAAGTATCCTCAGTAGTAAAATTAGAAGTTGATTGTAACAAAAATTTGATTAGTGAAGCGTTAGGGAAATCAAAATTCCCTAAATTTTAAAAGAGTGTATCAGAAGGTGTATCAACTCGTGCTATGAGGTCTTTATAGTGTTCCACATTTTGAAAGGCTTTTTCGTAACGCCATCGTAAAACAAATTCAATGATCTCATTTTTAAGTGTTGTTTCCAAAGTTTCTGCTTTACCAAAATATCCTAAAGATATATTTTTAGCTTTCTTCTTCCCGTGCTTATCCGGTTCATAGGTAATCGCAATGACTTGAATATATTTACCTTCACGCACTTCACCAAAATCATCTTCTTTCAAACCGATACCAGACAAGTTCATCGCTTTATAGATAAACACCTTATCAAAATCTGGAGACTTCTCAAATATTTTGAGTTTTTCATAAAGTACTTTTACACGTGCAATATTCTCTTCACGAACGTTATCACAGTTGTCATCTACTTTTTTAACAGCTTTTGTTAATGGTTTATTTTCACTTTTTTTGACTTCTTTGACCTCTGTCGATATAACAGAAGAAATCTTTTCTTTCTCTTCTATTTTATCTTCCAGACGACTCGTAAGTGCCTTTAATTTCTCTAAACTACTCGACATTCTTTTCCCTTAAAATGGGGCCTAGGGCCCTTCTTGAGTATATATTATTAAATATAATACAGTAGTTTTAATAATAGTAACTTTAAATTATAGTGAATAATATCAATTTTTCTATTTATTAATGTGAAAATGACCAAGCATCTTAATATTATTTAGTATGTAAAACTACATTAATACCATAAATAGGTCACTTCTAATCGATATTTAGATAAAATCATATAAATATATTTTAGGATGAGATTGATGGATTATTTAGAGATTGTTGGTGGAAAAAAGTTAAGTGGGAATGTCAAAATAAGCGGTGCCAAAAATGCAGCCCTCCCTATCATTGCAGCAACCATACTGAGTGACAAAGAGGTCACATTAACGAACTTACCCAATGTTGTAGATATCCGAACACTTCTCAAACTTCTTACTATGCTTGGTGGAACCGTCGATCATGATAAAACGGTGGCAAGGATCAATAATGGTTCTATTACTTCTACCAAAGCAGTTTATGAAATAGTTTCTCAGATGAGAGCATCTATTCTGGTATTGGGTCCCCTTCTCGCAAGATTCGGAGAGTGTGAAGTGAGTCTACCTGGAGGTTGTGCCATAGGTCAGCGTCCTATAGATCTTCACCTTCAGGCGCTTGAAGAAATGGGTGCCCATATAGAGATCAAAGGTGGATATGTTCGTGCAGAAGCACCAAACGGACTTCATGGGGCAAAGATCATTTTCGATAAGATCACTGTAGGTGGTACAGAAAACATCGTTATGGCTGCAGCCCTGGCTAAAGGTACGACAACCATTATTAATGCGGCAAAAGAACCAGAGGTCGTACAACTTTGTGAGATGATACGTGATGCAGGTGTAAAGATAGAAGGTATCGGTTCTAGTGAACTTACAATAGAAGGTACAGACAGAACACCACTCACATTTAAACCCGTAGAGATCATCCCTGACCGTATCGAAGCAGGAACCTACTTATGTGCCGGAGCTATCACAAACTCAACTATCACACTCAATAAAGTAAATCATCAGCACATCAGAGCGTCCATTGATAAACTTGAACATATGGGTTGTACATTTGAGTTGGAAGATGACAGTATTACCATTCACCCTACCGAAAATCTCACACCTGTAAATCTCATCACTATAGAATACCCGGGCTTCCCTACAGACATGCAAGCACAGTTTATGGCACTCGCAGTCATGGCAAAAGGTGAAAGTCTCATAGAAGAGCGTCTCTTTGAAAACCGTTTTATGCACGTCAGTGAACTCAACCGTTTAGGTGCAGATATCTGGCTTAAAGGAAGTACAGCAGCGGTAAAAGGCGTTGATGAGCTCTACGGAGCAGATGTGATGGCAACAGACCTCAGAGCCTCTTCAGCACTTGTTCTAGCTGCTCTTGTTGCAGAAGGTACAACCAATGTAAGACGTATCTATCACTTAGACCGTGGATATGATGATCTAGAAGGAAAACTCGCTGCCTTAGGTGCAGATATTGTGAGAAAGAAAGAAGGACAATAAGTAAGTAAAAAGTCTATTTGACTTCTACTACTTCTATAATTGCAGGGAAGCCGGGACCTATCGCTTCTTTGATGAGTACTGCTTTTACTTTGACTGTTTGATTTTGTTTTGTCATCAGGTCAAACTTGGCTTGATTTGATATCTTATAACTTTTCTGGCTCTTACTGTCTTTAATACTTAGATAGGTATGAGGCGAAGAGCCTTTCATAGCTACCCTTCCCTCAAGTTCCATCATATTGTCCTGAGCACATCCCAAAAATCCTATCAGCATCAATCCTACAAGTATTTTTTTCATGCATATCCTTCTTCTATTTGGCTATGAGCGTTGCTTCTGTTTGACCATTCAATTCTAAACTGATATTAATATCCCCTGTAAGGTTTTCACCAATTTTATAGTAATAATTCCCTTGAGGCTCAACAGTAATAGTACCTTCTTGTGTATCTATTGTTGGAAGCGGAAGATAATTAAAAAAGTTTATGGACCCCATGTCATAGATAATATCTTTATAGGTACTATAAGTAAAATCACCTGTATTGTAAAAAGGTGTATTAGCTAAATTATCATGATCAGATAGCATCACGGCTATGCCCCATTCACTAAGTAAATTGGCAAATGTTTTTCCTGGAACGGCATCAACTACAGCCTGCTCATCTATAGAGCTATTATACATGATATTATTAAGGACCACAGCCCCTCCATAGTTTCTAACCAGATATGCTCCAAATGCACTAACCTTAGAATAGTCTGCCAATAAACCATTCCATGAAGTAAGAGAAAGAGCATTATACCGATTAAACGTTGGATATCTTCCATATATATTATAAGGATCTCCTGCACTACCATCTAGGTAATCTACAGCTCTTGGTCCTATGTGCTGAATTTTTGTAGCAACTAGATCTTCTGTACATTCAGAGAGCATTTCATTAATCCATGTATCAGTATTATCAGTAATGTTAGAATAGCGTAAAACATTTTTTTGATAATAGTGGATCATATGCTGAAACTCATGTGCCAGTGTAGAAACTATCTCTTTAGGCCACGTATCATCAATACTCCATGGACTTCCACCATTGGCAAACATGACAGAATCTATATAAAACATTACTCTTTCGTTAGATCCACTAAAGACAGTCTTATCAAAATTGTCTTTCCCCCAGAAGAATCCTACAACTCTCCCTTCTTCAGATGAAGGTAAGCCATCATCATCTATATCTGTCAGTAAAATCGTAATTTCATCATTCGCTGGTATGAGATAATTATACTTAGCTTCAGCCCTACTACTCCATTCTTCTCCATAAATATTTGTAACCCAATCATAAATATCGTTATCTGAACCAGCTAGTAAAAAAGCATTAGCTAATTCATTTACCATATCTTCTGTAACACATGTGGGTTCTTTAGGACATCCGGAACCAAAACTATCGTTTGATACCCAAATATTAAGTGTTTTTACACCATCTGAAACAACTTTTCTTGCAGTAGCCTCAGTAGGATCAGTATTATCGGAACTACGATAAAATGTCATTGTACTCTCATTTGCAATATCTTCCATTCTCTCAGGTACAGCCATGATTTTAACTTGAGGTTGACTAGTCTCTATTTTAGAAACTAATGTGCCAAGTTGAGATGAGAAATCTTGTACATATTGTGGTGCATGTAGTATGATTGGTTTTTCTGAAAAGTCAATAGATAAAAGGGTTTTGGCCTGTACTACTGGTATAACTTTTGCATTATGTCTAATAGTTGCACTACCAGTTTCATCAACATCATTGTTGCTAAGTACCAAATATAGACTTTTGGATGCACCTTCTATAGAAACTGAGGCATTAATAGTATTTGCAGAACCTAAGCTTTCAATCTGGTAGTCGTAGTCATCAGTAATGGTAACATTTACGTCGGATACTATGGGATTAGTAATTGGTGTTCCGCCACCTCCACCGCCACAACCAACAAATATCATCGTACCTACAAATGACAGTGTTAATAAACTATTTAAGCGCATTCTATGATTCCTTTATATCAATATAAAATATTAAAAAATATCCACAGTATACCATACTATAAAACAGTTCTGTAAAATTGTTCTGAAGTTTGATAATGAGAGAATAAATGAACGACTCAAAGTTATTTATTTTTATAGAGCTCTTCAGGTAACTCAAAAGGATTGGTTTTAAATAATACTAAAAACCTTTTCCATAAAGAGTTTTTACCATTTCCATCTTTATAGGCATCATCATATTTTTTA
>NZ_JBFFOH010000053.1:0-14959 GCF_041562805.1 Sulfurovum sp.
AGTGCTAAGTCAAGTAATGTGTGAATCTTGAGCTTTTTAAACAGTTGTTTTGCTTCTTCCATCTCTATCCCATTTCTCTTCTGTTTTAATGATTATACAAAAGTTTTTGGAACATGGAAAATAATATGTCAATATGACATATTATTTTGTAGGTTTAGCTTCCTTTTTAGTCACGATACTAAATGTGATATCTGACAACTCAGTATGTGCTTTGATAAAAGTATTGACCTCATCCAATGTAACAGACTCAATCTTTTTCAACTGCTCTTTACCAAAATCAAGTGGTCTTCCATAGTAATAGTCATTATAAGCTCTATGCAGTCTTTGAGAAAGTGTTTCTGTACGTAAAGGTTCAGAACCAAGTAAAAAATTCTTGGTGTCGTCAAGCTCTTTTTGGGTGATACCCTCTTTGACAAAAGTGTCTACAACTTCTTGTATCAGATCTTTTGCCTCATCTTGTGTACTGAGTTTTGTTTGCATATATCCACTCAAATAAGAAACCGGTTTTGTACGTCTGAAAGATGAATAGACACCATAAGTGAGCCCACGTTTTACACGTATCTCTTCCATCAATCGTGAACCAAAACCGGCTCCGCCAAGAAGATATTCTGCGATCTTTGCCAAGTACTGGTCTTTTTCTTTATAGCTGTAGTTAAATGGTGCACCAAAATAGATATATGCCTGTTGTGTATCTTCATCAATAAGTATGACTTCTTTTTTATTTGAAGCTTGAATAACTTTCTCTTCTTTCACTTCAACTTTTGGTAAAAGTGCAAGAAGCTTTGTCAAATACCCTTGTGTTTCATCAAATGTAATGTCTCCACCCACAACACCAATGGCATTGTTATACCCTAAGTGTGTAGAGATAAATGTTTGTATATCTTCCAGTGACATACTTTTTATACTTTCAATCGTCCCATCATAAGGTCTAGCTAAAACACTTCCTTTAAAAAGTGTCGCTCTCAAAGAAGAACCTGCAATATAATCAAAATCACTCTTTTTCTGTGTCAGCCAACCTATCTTTTGATGTTTGATCTGGTCCAGTGCCTCTTGTGTATAATTTGGATCTTTTAAAAGTTCTTCCAAACGCTCTACTGCATAGGGAAATTCACTTTTTAATGAGGAAACCTCTATCACAAAACTATCACGGCCTACATGTGCTCCGATATCTACAGCATGAGCATCCAGTTTGGTAGCATATCCCATACTTCCCTCTTTAGAAGTACCTTCATTCATTAGCCTTGCAGCCATGTCAGCTAAACCATCTTTGGTATTAGTCAAATGTCCTGCATTTTTAAAGATCAGTTGGATGGATACAATAGGAAGGTACTTTTCTTCTTCAAATACAACGGGTACCTTACTCTCTTTAATCTCTATCTCTTTAACGAATGCCGCCATCAATACTCCTTGTACTGCTATCAATAATAAAATAATTTTCTTCATATAAAACCTTTAGGTTTTTATTTATCTGGTAGGTAGAAACAAATGTGACCAGTCACATGAGCCGACTCCTGAAGTGACCAAAGGAAATACCTTTAGTGCAACCCAGTGTTAACAATCAAAAGTTTAAAAACGTCCTTTAATAGTATCGTTCTAAGATCTCATACGCAGTATTACGTTTCGCAGGTTTTTCACCTACATCAGAGATGAGTTTTATCATCTCTTCCTGATTCATCTCATTCTTGGCTCCTGCAGCGGAAACAACGTTTTCTTCCATCATGGTTGAACCCAGGTCATTGGCTCCAAAAAGGAGTGCCATTTGTCCTATGTAAGAGCCTTGCGTAACCCATGAACTCTGTATGTTTGGTACATTGTCTAAAAAAAGTCTGGCCACTGCCAGGTACCTAAGATATTGGTTTGGTGTCGTCTTCGTAATAGTAGGAAGTTCTCTTTTGAGCTGTGTATGATCACTTTGGTATGACCACATAATAAATGCTCTGAACCCTCCGGTTTCATCCTGAAGCTGACGTACATAATCCCAATGCTCTACTATCTCACGTATTGTCTCTACCGTACCATACATCATCGTAGCCGTTGACTTAATATCAAGCTTATGTGCCTGACGGTGCACTTCCAGCCATTGATCTTTATCATGTTTTTTAGGCGCTATGATATCACGTACTCTATCTGAAAGTATCTCTGCCCCTGCACCAGGAATGGAACTAAGTCCCTTGGCTTTAAGTCTACGTAAAACTTCCGAGATACTTATTTTTGAACGGTTGGCTATGTAATCTATCTCAATAGATGAAAAGCCGTGTATAGTTACTTGAGGGTATTTCTTTGAAATATGTTCCACCAAATCTTCATACCACTCTATTTCGAGTTTCGGATGCACACCGCCTTGAAAGAGTATCTGTGTTCCACCTATGGCTACAAGTTCATCTATCTTTTGGTCTATCTCATCAAAAGTCAAAATGTATGAATCTTCTTTTTTCTCATGTGTATAAAAAGCACAAAACTTACAGTCCACCCAGCAAATATTCGTATAGTTGATGTTTCTGTCCACGACAAATGTAGTAACACCTTTGGGATGCATCTCTTTTTTACGTGCGAGTGCCATTTTTCCAAGGGTTTTCAAATCAGCTTTTTCTATGAGCTCTACTGCTTCATCTATACTCATACGTTTTGTCATCGTGCTTGTACGACTTGTCATTTAGTGCCTCGCTTGTATTGCGTTTTAACGCTTATCATACTTTATTTTTCTTTATCCAATGAATCTAAAACACCATTTATAAACTGTGGTGATTTTTCATCTGCAAGTGATTTTGCAAGTTCAACTGCTTCGTTAATGATAATTGCTTTGTCAGTTTTAGCCACAAGTATCTCATACGCACCCAGTCTCATGATAGCTTTTTCTACTTTGCCTATGCCATCATAGTCCCAATCATCCAAATGTTCATTGATCTTGGCATCCAACATTTCAAGATTTTCTATAGTTCCCTGAAAAAGTGCATCTGAAAACTCTTTTTGCTTATTTCGGATCTTACCTTCTTCCAAGATTTCATCTGAAAATTTTGCAATGTTTTCATTCCCCAAGTCATAAGCATAGAGTAATCCTACAACAGCTGTACGTGCCTGATGTCTAGTTGCCATTAATCAAGCTCACTGTAAAGGTTAATAAGTTCAATAAGTCCTACCATCGCTTCAGCACCTTTATTTCCTGCTTTAGTACCTGCTCTTTCTATAGCCTGTTCAATGCTGTCTACTGTCAGTACACCAAATGTTGCCGGCTTACCATACTTTAGTGTTACCGATGCCACACCTTTAGTTGCCTCTGCTGATACATAGTCAAAGTGAGGTGTTGCACCACGGATCACTGCACCTAAACAACATACAGCATCATATTTACCAGAAGCCAATGCTTTGTCCAGAGCAAATGGTACTTCAAATGCACCTGGTACCAAGATAAGATCTAGATCATCTGCATTTCCACCATGTCTTGCATAAGCATCGACTGCACCTTCTACCAATCTGTCTGTTATAAAGTGGTTAAATCTTGCATTGATAATTGCTACTTTTTTACTCTTATCTACTGAAAGTTGACCTTCTACTGTTTTCATTCTTATCCTTTAATTTTTATTTTTAAATTTATTCTCTGTGCATAAAAACAAAGTTCCTATACAATTTTTCTTACTATAGTCAGAGACTACTCTACTATCGATCGTATCGCATCGATCTGTTCGACCAAAGCATCTAATTTGCTTAATTCTATCATATTTGGTCCATCACTCAAAGCGATGCTCGGATCAAAATGTGTTTCAAAAAAGAACCCGTCTACACCGACTGCTGCTGCTGCACGTGAAAGATACGGTACAAACGAAGAGTCTCCACCTGAGCTCGCACCACCTGATGCAGGCATCTGTACAGAGTGAGTTGCATCAAATACCACTGGGGCAAACTCACGCATCGTTCTAAGCCCACGCATATCTACCACAAGGTTACCATATCCAAACGTAGTACCTCTTTCAGTAAGCCATACATTATATTTCTTGGCATTTTCATAACTTACTTCACCATCAAAGCCTCTGGTTTTAAGTACTTTTCCTACTGAATGCTCCATTGCAGCAGGTGCTAAAAACTGTCCTTTTTTAATGTTAACTACCGCAGATGTTTTTGCAGCTGCTACAAGCAGATCAGTTTGGCGACATAAAAATGCAGGGATCTGAAGTACATCTGCTACCTCAGCTGCTGCTGCAGGTTGTGTGTAGTCATGTACATCTGTTAAGATCTTATAGCCAAACTGGTCTTTGACCTCTTGAAGCATTTTAAGCCCTTCCTCGAGTCCAGGACCTCTAAAAGAATCCAGGCTTGTACGATTGGCTTTGTCAAAACTCGCTTTAAAGTAAAAATCTTTAGTACAGTCATCATGGTACTTACCTAAAGACTCTGCGATACGCATAACAGCGTCACGACTTTCTAGAACACAAGGTCCGGCTATTAAAATCATTTTAGTCCTTTAGGCAGAGCCACTAAGAGCCCTGAGAATATAACCAAGATTATACCTAAAACTGTCCAAATATCAGGTATAGGGTCTCCCAACATTATACCTATCACTACTGCAAAGACAATATTACTGTAACTAATTGTACCAACAATACCTGCCTTTGTCAGTTCATAGGCTTTGGTCATCAAAAGTTGAGAGATGGTAGCAAAGATGCCAACTGCAGTTACATACCCCCACTGTACACCTTCTGGCATGACAAATTCAGCGAACATCCAGTCAAACTCCTCTGAAACAGTCACATAAGGAGTAATCAGCATCAAGAATAGTGGTGCTACGGTTCCTACCCCCATAAATGACATCACAATAGCACGGGTGTCATAGTACTTTCTAAGTTCTCGTATAGAAGTATAAGCAAGCGCTGCACCTATACCTGAAAAAATACCCAGTATGTCATATTTGTCAAATGTTCCACCCTGAGGTTGTGCCACCAAAAATATCCCAATAAATCCTATAATAATGGCCAATAAAGCACTTTTGTGTAACTTTTCATTTAAAAAAAGATACGCAAATATAGCTACAAATATAGGTGATGTTTTGTTGTATGTAACGGCTTCACCCAGGGGAATATGTGCCATGATATAAAAATATGCCAAAAGTGCAGCAAAGCCCATAGAACCACGGAACAGAAGTAGAAAAGGTTTACCTCCCGTTTGCTTCAGGGGTACTTTATAGATGGCAATTCCTACAAGAAGAACACCAAAAATATTTCGAAAAAAAGTCACTTCAACGGGAGGTAGAACTTGGCTCACAACTTTAGCAAAGCCACCCATGACAGCAAAGCTAAGCGAAGCCAATAACATGAAAAGTATACCTCTATCCATGTTTTGAATCATTTTTTTCAAAAGATTATCCTAATTTTTGGTGGAAGTGTAGCATAATAGCTGCTATGAACGAAACAGAATTTTACACTCATCTTTTAGCCCTCCCCAATGGTGCATCATATATGCACTATCTTGAGAAGCGATATCTACTGAGAAAAGAGACATTATTGGGAGGTAAACTTCTCAAGCTCTATGCAAAAGAGTTAGGAGGAAATGACATCGTCAGTGGGAATTACTATCCCACTATGAAAGGCGGAATGTTAAAACCTTGTGAAATGTCAGATAAGAAAGTGATGGATTTTGTTTTACATGCTAAACTTATTTGACTCTTACAAGCTGGGCATCACCGTAAAATAAGATATCTTTGATCACTGATTTATAGATAAACTTATCTTCCCCCACACCAAGTAATATATCTCCTTTTTTCTTTCTGAAATTTTTTTGATGTATCAGCGCTTTGGCATAAAGACTTGCACCCTCACCTAAATCTTTTTTATAGGCTGCCACTTCTGTATCATCAGGAACTGTAATTTCAACTTGACCATTTTGTTTTTCGAGTCCTACTGCGTTAAACAGACGTGTTTCACCCTTTTTATCCACTGCTGTACCTAAATTGAAATAGAGTGTCAACAAGTCATCTTTTGCATAAAATTCCAGTTTCTCGGTACGGTCTTCTATCAACTTACCCTTAAGCCATTTTCGATGTCTTTTTGTCACATACTTCTCTTGATGGTTGATGTGATACTCTTTGCTTTTTACTTTATCATTCTTTTTGGTGATCATCTGATAAAAATCACTGACCATCAGCCCTTTTTCCATGTGTCCTTTAGAAACATAACGTTCAGTTTGCCCGCTCAGAAGTACTTTTGCAAGTCCTGCCAACTCTACGGTTGAATCAATCTCATACGTTTTGCCCTTCTGAGTAAGTGTGTTTTCAATAGTCCCTACCGTACCAAATATGCCAAAGGTTGCTTTGTAATTTAACTGTGTCACTCCTGCTGATGCAACACTTCCTAAAAGTAAAAATAAACCATAAACTATAAAAATTCTTCTTATCACGTTGATCCTTTTCTATCTCACTTTATATCAAATTCTACTATAATTATGTGTATAAAAAGTGAAGGATGACAAAAAATGCCAACAACGCAAACAAATGAACTCAATATGACTCAGTCTCTAAATGTGATAGATGACTTGTCAATGAATCTTGAGGGAACCGTACAAATATGGCTTGTACCCGTATATGAAAAATTTCCTTTTTTAGAAAATACTTTTTTTGATATTCCATTGGGAAATCTTTTTGCTGCGATATTGGTTTTTTTACTCTTTTTACTTTTTCGAAAACTTTTCACCCTTATCTTTATCGGTACCTTACAAAAATTTTCCAAATTAACAGATACATACAATGATGACAAGATCATTTCTGCATTGAAAGGACCTATACGCTTTGCATTTATACTTGTTGGTGCACACCTTTTTTTCTTGATTATTTTCAAAGAAACAGAATTTATTAAAAATATTCTCAATACCCTGGTGGTTTACACTATATTTTGGGCCATTATTTCTGTTCTGGAGTCTTTACGTGATTTGTTTCACCATGCTACAGAAAAATTCAATCCCGATCTTGCCAAGGAAATGGGCAACTTCATTCTGAAAATAGTTAAAGTACTCGTAGGTGGTGTTGGCCTGGGTGCCATGCTTCAAGTATGGGGCATTAATGTAACTGCCCTTGTTGCTTCTCTTGGACTGGGAGGTCTTGCCTTTGCTCTTGCTGCAAAAGATACAGCTTCAAATATGTTTGGTTCGTTTGCCTTACTGGCAGATAAATCTATCCGAATTGGTGAGTGGATCAAAGTGGGAGGTGTAGAAGGTACCGTTGAAGACATAGGAATGCGTACAACCAAAATACGTTCTTTTGAAAAGTCACTCATCACTGTCCCTAACCAAATCGTCTCAAATTCTCCTATAGAGAACTTTTCTCGCAGGGGTGTCCGAAGAATTAAAATGCGTATAGGCCTTACATACAGTACAACTGGAGAGCAAATGAATACGATAGTACGAGAGATTCGAAGCATGTTACATAACCATGAGAAGATCTCTCAAAAAGAGACTTTACTGGTTAATTTTGAATCTTTTGGTGACTCTGCACTCAATATCTTCATCTATACGTTTACGAGTACTGCAAACTGGGAACGTTACTTAAATATACGTGAAGATATCCATTTGAAGATCATGAAGATCGTTGAAGATAATGGGTCTAGTTTTGCCTTTCCTTCCCAGTCTATTTATGTGGAACAGATGCCTGAAGAAAATGTGCTATAATTCTAATAATTATTAAGAAAGATTATATTTATGCAAGAACTAAAAAAAGTAGCCATATTAGGCCGACCAAATGTAGGGAAGAGTTCACTCTTTACCCGTTTGGCAAGACAAAGAGATGCTATCACTGCTGATGTTTCAGGTACGACAAGAGATATTAAAAAACGGATCGTCACCATTTCAGGGAACCGTGACTTTGAAGTGATCGATACAGGAGGAATAGACTACTCCACTGAACTCTTTACCAAAGTAGCAGAGTTTGCACTGAAAGCTGCAGATATGGCAGATATCATCATCTATATGGTTGACGGTAAGACACTACCATCAGAGGAAGACAGAGAACTCTTCTACAAACTTCAAGCGATGGGTAAACCACTTGCACTTGTTGTCAACAAGATTGACAATGACAAAGAAGAAGAGCGTTATTGGGAATTTTTAGAGTTTGGTGCTGATGCAACCTTTCCTATGTCGGTGAGTCATAACCGTTATTTCAATGACTTCTATGCCTGGTTGGAAGAACTTATCCCTGCTCATGAAGAGGAACCAGAGGGACTTGAACTCACTGAGGATACAGAAATAGACCCTTTTGATGAGATAGTCCGTGATATCAACCGTGTCAAAGAAGAAGAGCTTGACAATGAACTCAAAGTCGCTATCATCGGCCGTGTCAATACAGGTAAAAGTTCACTCCTTAACGCACTTTTAGGAGAAGAACGTTCAGTAGTCTCTGATGTGGCGGGAACAACCATTGACCCCATCGATGAGATGATAGAACACAATGACTACAAGATCACCTTTGTTGATACAGCAGGTATACGAAGAAGAAGTAAAATTGTCGGTATTGAGAAGTATGCACTTACACGTACTACAGAGATGCTGGAAAAAGCGAACCTGGTTTTACTGATGATAGATGCCACAGTAGGTGTTACAGAACTGGATGAAAGGGTTGCTGGACTCATCGAAAAGTATAAACTTGCCTGTCTTATTGTTGTCAATAAATGGGATATCAATGAAGACAAAACCTATGAGGAAGTGGTAGAGGAGATACGTGATGAAATGAAATTCCTGCACTATGCGCCGCTTATCACTATCTCAGCAAAAACAGGACTGCGTGTCAACAAGATACTTGATCAAGTGACAGAGATCTATAAACGATACACGCAACGTATCTCTACGTCTGAACTCAATGATGCCATACGTGAAGCCATCAGAAGACACCATGTCCCATCACATAATGGTGCTGTAGTCAACATAAAATTTGCTACACAGTACGAAACAAAGCCACCAAAAATCGCTCTCATAAGCAACAGACCAACATTTATACACTTTTCTTATAAACGTTATCTGGCAAACTTCCTTAGAAGTAAATTTGACTTTGAAGGTGTGCCTTTAGACATCGTTGCACGTAAACGTGGCGAACGTTTTGACGAGGATGAATAGGTTTCTTTACTAACACTTCGCTATAATCTCCTAAACTAAATTTAGGACATTATTATGCGTGTACTTACAGGAATACAAGCTTCAGGGAAACTCCATATAGGAAACTATTTTGGGGCAATGAAGCCTATGGTTGAGCTTCAAGAAGAACATGAACTTTTTACATTTATCGCCAACTATCACTCACTAACCACTTCAAAAGATGCAGCTACGCTTAAGCAACACACTATAGATGCTGCTGTTGATTACCTTTCTCTTGGGCTTGATCCTGCAAAAACAACATTTTGGGTACAAAGTGATGTGCCTGAAGTACTTGAACTCTACTGGATCCTTTCCAAATTTACCCCTATGGGACTACTTGAACGTGCCCACTCTTACAAAGATAAGGTAGCCAAAGGTATCGCTGCAAACCATGCACTTTTTTCGTACCCTGTACTTATGGCTGCGGATATACTCCTGTATGATACCCAAAAAGTACCCGTAGGAAAAGACCAGATCCAACACGTTGAAATGACTAGAGATATCGCGATAAAGTTCAACAATGAGTATGGAGAGATATTTACACTTCCTGAGCACATTGTACAGGAAGATGTGGCGACGATCCCTGGTATAGATGGTCAAAAGATGAGTAAGAGTTATGACAATGCCATCGATCTTTTTATGGATGAAAAGCCTCTGCAAAAAAGATGTAACAAGATCATCTCATCTTCTACGCCACTAGGTGAGCCATTGGAATATGAGGGAGACAATATCTATGCATTGGCATCACTCTTTTTAGATGATGAGCAAAAACTTGAACTTCAGGCACGTTATAAAAGCGGTAAAGAAGGGTACGGTCACTTTAAAAAATATCTTAAAGAGTTAATTTGGGAAGAGTTGGGTGAAGCTAGGGAAAAAAGAGAGTATTACCTCAACCATATGGATGAGGTAAATGACATATTGGCACAAGGTGCTAAAAAAGCAAGAGCCATTGCAAATGACAAAATGCTAAAAGTAAGAGAAGCGGTAGGACTGTAAGTCCTACTCTCACTTCATTTACTCCTCTTTATCTAAGTCAGCATCCTCATCTGCATCGATATCATCTTCATCGTCATCAAGATCATCATCATCCTCTAACTCAGCGTCAGTCGGCATTTCATATGCAGTCTTATCTAATGGGTCTATGAAGTTTTGATCATCGATCATGTTATACTGTACAATTAAATATACGATACCTATAGACAAAAGTCCAACAAGCAATATAGCAAAGCTTTCTAACAAATTTTTCATTTTTAATCCTCTTATTGGTAGTCTGGCAAACTCCAGAATAAAATTTCTGAGTCCCATAACTTTCCGTACTTGCTTCGCAACAAATTAGGCTTTTTCAATACAGTAAAACCGTATGGAGATATTCTATCATAGTTAAGTTTATAGTAGCCATTATCGTAAAAAGATAATTGAAAATAACTTCAACTAATGTATAAGTAAGTAGCAACCCAGAGAGAATCTAATGATTTTCGATTTCTATTGAATAGATATTTTCATAGGTTTCAATAATAGTATCTATTATCTGTATCTGTATTTCGCCCGTAGTATGGATATGTATTTGTAAGTCACCCTCATTAAGGTGTCCTTTTTGACTACCTAATGTAAGTAAATGTTTGGATATGGCTTCACCTGTATGGATCAGACTCACATTACAGTCCATTATATTTTCTATACTTTGACCTACAAGAGGGTAATGCGTACATCCCAGGACGATCGTATCTACATTATTCTCTCTCATAGGAGCAAGCCACTTTTCTAGTAAAGCTTTTGTCTCTTCACTCCCCATCTCACCTTTTTCTATCTGTTCAACCAATCCGGGACATGCCTGTTCAAAAATCTCTACACTTTTTTCCAAAGAGAGTGTTTGAGCCAATTTCTGGTACTTATCTCCCTGGAGTGTAGCCGGTGTAGCAAGAACCCCTATCCTACCTGTAATCGTCTGTTCTATAGCCGGTTTTATGCCAGGTTCAGTACCAATAATAATAAGTGAGGGATAGGTTTCTCTCAAATGTTGAATGGCAGAAGAAGTAGCTGTATTACATGCTAAGATAAGCGCATCTATTTGGTGTGTACCTATAAGATAATTAGTGATATTAAGAGAGTATTGTAAGATTTGTTCTGGAGTTTTCTCACCGTATGGTGCATTTTTGGTATCTGCAACATAGAAGATCTGAGCACCTTTGATCACTTGGGTCATGGCTTGAACAACAGTCAACCCACCCAAGCCAGAATCAAAAACGCCGATACGCATTATTTATGTCTCCTTGTAGATAGGCAAAGCCCAGCTACAATTGCCCGCTTAGGAAATGCCCTTGGGGTGCCTTGCACTAAAGCTTCACCTATCGGCTCAGATGAAAATATGCATATTTTCATTGCAGTTACCTACGCACCTTCGTTCATAATAGAAAGGAACTCTTCATTTGTTTTAGTTTTCATCATTTTAGAGAAAAGGAATTTAAGCCCTTCTACCTCTTCCATGTTTTGCATCGCATTTCTCAATGCCCATACTTTTTGAAGTGTCTCAGGCTGCATCATAAGTTCTTCTTTTCTTGTTCCCGATTTAGTTACATCTATCGCAGGATAGATACGTCTTTCAGATACATGACGACTAAGAACGACTTCCGAGTTACCTGTACCTTTAAACTCTTCAAAGATCACTTCATCCATACGGCTACCTGTATCGATAAGTGCTGTAGCGATGATAGTCAAAGAACCACCCTCTTCTATATTTCTAGCTGCACCAAAGAAACGTTTTGGTTTATGTAGCGCATTGGCATCTACACCACCGGAGAGTACTTTACCTGAACTTGGTGTTACCGTATTGTAGGCACGTGCAAGTCTGGTAATAGAATCAAGTAAAATGATAACATCTTTACCCATCTCTACACGTCTTTTGGCTTTTTCTATGACCATTTCGGCTGTTCTTACATGGTTTTGCGCAGGGAGGTCAAATGTTGAAGCATACACTTCACCTTTAACTGAACGTTGCATGTCAGTGACCTCTTCAGGTCTCTCATCAACTAAGAGTACCATAAGTGATGCATCTGGGTTATTAAATGTAACACCATGTGCAAGCTCTTTAAGCAATTCTGTTTTACCTGTTCTTGGAGGTGCAACAACAAGTGCTCTTTGTCCTTTTCCAATAGGTGTAAAGAGATCAAGTACACGTCCAGTCATTTTCATAGGGTTATACTCGAGCTTGAGTTGTTCACTTGCATACAGTGGCGTGAGGTTTTCAAAAAGTGGCCTCTGTTTTGACTTCTCTGGAGCGACATAGTTAATAGCTTCAATTTTAAGAAGTGCATAATACTTCTCTTGGTCTTTTGGTGAGCGTACCTGACCTGTAACAATATCACCATTTCTCAGTGCAAATCGTTTAATTTGTGTACCGCTTACATAAGTGTCATTACTTGAGTTGGCAAAGTTTCCATCGATAGAACGTAAAAAACCAAAACCATCGTTCATTACTTCAAGAATACCCGTGTAGAGGATAAATCCTCCCTGATTCACTTGTGATTTAAGGATTTCAAAAATAAGATCTTTTCTCTGAAATTCATTCGGATTTTCTACTTTAACTTCTTTTGCTATGGTTACAAGTTCTGTCAATGGGAGTTGTTGGAGGTTTTCTATTTTGTAGCCGTCTACTGGTACATGTGTTCTGTTTTTTCTGTTGGCGTTATTGCCATTAGAAGATTTTTTATTATCGCTCATATTTCCTCTTGTTTTGAATATGCATTATGGAGATTGTACGTTAGCCAATACAATATGCTACGTGTAGTAATAGCATTATAATCCTTTTTGGCTGAAAAGTCAAACCCATACTTTATGTAAGAGCATAAAACAATAATGGAGGGTATAATGCTGCTCCCATGAAAAAAAACATTGAAGGCATTTTCCATTCTAGCATTTGTGCTATTTCCTGGGAGACTTCACGCTCTATAAACACTTTTTTGATCAATTCTATTTTATAAAATATATCAAAAATTTTAATCGCTAAAAGAAATACCATAGTCACATTCAATACTCCTGTTAAAAGTACGATAAACATAATAAAGTAAAATCCTGGTTGGATGAGAAAAAATAGAAAGATACTTTTTTGATAATAGGCATAGAGCTTTTCCAAAACATCTAAAAGCGTTTGGGCACGTTGAATATATGCTTCAAAGAGTTCTGCAAAAAGAAGGATGATCGTAAATAAGAGTGCATTTTCCATAGAAGATTTTACCCATATTTAGATAAAATATGCACTTATCGTAATGTGGGCAAGACTCCTGTTACCATCAATGAAGGAAATATATTTGGCAGACATAACATGTACCCACTGTAATCTCACTTTTCCTGAAGATGTGATGATCGCTGAACAGCAGAATGATGCACAGCTTTTTTTCTGCTGTAAAGGCTGCCAGGGTGTCTACCATCTCTTAAATGCTGAGGGATTGGACACCTTTTATGACAAGCTGGGAGATACCAAACTTCAACCTGCCATACAAAATAATGAAGATCTCGAAAAGTTTGACTTAGAAGGATTTAAAAACAAATACATCACTACCCATGAGGATGGACTATGTGAAGTTAACCTCATTATTGAAGGTATACACTGTTCTGCCTGTGTATGGCTCAATGAAAAGGTACTGCACAAAACAGATGGGGTCATAGAAACAAGTATCAACTATACAAACAACAAAGCCAAGATCATCTGGGATCCTGAGATCATCAAACTCTCTCACATTATACAAACCATTCGTTCTATCGGCTATAACGCCTACCCTTACGATCCGAAACTTCAAGAAGAACGCGCCATAAGTACACGGAAAACATATTATTCCCGTATTTTAGTGGCTATTTTTGGATCTATGAACATTATGTGGTTAGCTGTCGCACACTATGCAGGTTATTTTGGAGGCATACAACAATCTTTTAAAGACATCCTCAATGTTGCTGAGTTTGTGTTGGCTACACCTGTGCTCTTTTACTCCGGATGGATCTTTTTTAGAGGTGCCTATTATGGCTATAAGAACAACATCGTAAATATGGATACCCTTGTTGCATCCGGTGCACTCTCTGCCTACATTTACTCCATATATGCGATGATAAGCCAAAGGGGCGAAGTCTATTTTGACTCGGTGGTCATGATCATCACTTTTGTACTTGTAGGGAAATACCTTGAAGTACTGAGTAAAAAACATGCTGTTGATACCTTAGATGGTCTCATGGGAAGTACACCGACAGAAGTTACAACCCTCAAGGATGGCGTGAAGTCATTGGTAAGCATTGAGAATGTTGTTGTGGGGGACATCATAGAGCTCAAGCCCGGTGAAAAAGTAGTAATAGATGGCGCTGTTACTTGGGGGCAAAGTTCTTTTGATGAGAGTTCACTCACAGGAGAAAATGAACCGATCTATAAAAAACAAAATGACACTATTTTAAGCGGGTCTATCTGTTTGGACTCTGTGGTACACTACAGTGCCACCAAAGATGCATCAAATTCTATGTTAACCTCCATTGTTAACCTGCTTGAAGAGTCCATTACCAAAAAACCTCGTATAGAACAACTTGCGAACACTGTTTCCGGATACTTTTCTACCATCATCCTTATCATCGCTTTACTTACTTTTACAGGCTGGTACTTTTGGGCAGATAGTTTTGAACAAGCCCTCATTGTAGGTATCTCTGTTATCGTCATTGCCTGTCCATGTGCGCTAGGTTTGGCCACACCTATGGCAACCCTTGTAGGTATCAGTCTTGCAGCAAAAAGAGGAATTCTTTTTAAAGAAGCCTCTTTTCTTGAGACTATGGCAAAAAGTGACATACTTGCCTTAGACAAAACAGGTACCATCACTGAAGGTAAACC
>NZ_JBFFOH010000054.1:0-14714 GCF_041562805.1 Sulfurovum sp.
ATAACTCATCCCTTTTATCTGATAGGCTTTACCCTCTTTGATCGTTCCGGCATCAGTGATAAGCGCATCCACACCAGAGATAAGTGCATCTTGGTCTTCAGGTAAAGCTCTAGGTATTTCAAAAGCTCTTGTAAAAAGTTTGTTGAGTGTAGGATAAGCACTTGGCTCTTTAAACTCACTCATATCAAGTCCCATGAGTTTTACATACCCGGTATTAATAAAGTTTTGAACTGGTGATGGAAATGCTTTTGAAGCAAATTTTCCAAAACCGCTGGAGATGATAGAGGTAAAGTGTCTTGACATTATGTTTCCTATGTTTGAAGCTATCTGGCTAAACCTAGATAGACAGTTTAATATAAGCAGTATTATACCATTTGTCATTTAGGGTTGGGATTGTTAGATAAAATACGATACTATCTATGTTAATATATTCAAGGATACAATATGGCAAAATATGTACTTTTCGACACAGAGACCACAGGGAACCAAGAACAGGACCGTATCATACAGGTAGGAGCTATGATCGTACACAGTAAGAACGATATCGAAGTTTTTGATGAGCTCTGTTTAGCTCCTGTACCCATCAGTATAGAAGCGATGGAAGTACACAACATCACACCTGATCTCATAGAAGACAAAGGACTTTATGATGAAACTGATTTTGCTTTAAAAATACTGGAATTAAACAAAACAGAGAACTACCTCATCGCGCACAATATCTCTTTTGACTTGGCTATGTTGGAAAAAGAAGGTTTTCAAAATAACTATACCCTTATAGACACACTACGCTGTGCTAAACACTTGCTTCCAGATAGCCCCAGTCATAGACTTCAGTACCTTCGCTATGCGCTTGAACTCTACCAGATAGAAAAGTCAGAAGCAGATAACCTTGGTATCACTGTCAAGGCACATGATGCCATTGGTGATGTACTAGTAATGAAACTGCTTCTATCTAAGTTAGTACGTCTTACACAAGAAAACTATGCTGGTGTAAATCCTATGCAAAAATTGGCTGAACTTACACAAACACCGGTAATGATGAAAACTTTTAAATTTGGAAAATACAAAGACCGGGAGATCGCTGAGATCGTAAATGCAGATAGAAACTACATAAAGTGGATGAGAGGCAATCTTGACCTGGATGAAGATATGCAATTTACTTTGGATCATTATTTGGCAGAAGTGTAGGATAGTGTAGTATTTACTACACTCAGACCATAATCTCAACCTTGTTCCTACCTCTTTCCTTAGCCTTATAAAGTGCTTTATCTGCTCGTTTTACTATATTCTCTATACTTGTATCTATTTTCCTATTTTGACTAATACCAAAACTGGCTGTAACTGAAAATTTATTATTATGCTCATCTACCAACTTTTTATTTTCTATTCTTAGTCTAATGCGTTCAGCCAGAAGCGATGCCTGTTTCTCATTTGTCTCAGGCAGTAAAAGTAAAAACTCATCACCACCCATTCTAAATGCATAGTCATACTCTCTAATCACACCTCTTACAATACTGCCTACACTTTTCAATATGTAATCTCCGGCATCATGTCCATAGGTATCATTGACACGTTTAAAATGATCAACATCAAATATGATAACACTCAGTGCTCTTTGATGACGTAAAAGTCTCTGGTACTCAATAAATGACATTTCAGAATAAGCCCTCCTGTTTAACAGTCCTGTAATGACATCTGTTCTCGACTCCTTCTCTACTATACGCGTTTTCTCCAAGGATATCTTCACTCGATCAGCGAGTGCAATAGATAATAAAACAGCATCAATCAGCATTCCAAAGTCATTCGCCTTATATGTCATATAGCTAAAGGGAATAAAAGAGAGGACAGTTAATGCAGTAATGATGGCACCGATCAAACCACTGGCAACACCAAGAAGAAAAAATCTTGCTGAACGATTGCCATCTAACCAGGAGTATAATGACATAACAAATATATATATACTGACGAACATTACCATTATGATAGAAAGCATCACATGGTAATGATACCCACCAAACAGTGCCGTCAATACTGCTATAGTGATGATCAAAAATATTAAGTATGCCGTAATCTTATAAAGTCTCTTATGATATTTTTCAAGATCTAAAAATGAACTGGAAAAAAGAAGTGCAGTAATCACAAAAAGATAAATACCCGCTGCCTGTAACCAATTTTGTACTGTGGGTTGATCTGACAAAAAATACATAAAGGTATATCCGTTATACGATGCATTCATGACAAAAAAAGCACCCAAAAACAATACATAGTAGAGGTAGAATCGTTGCTTTATACCAAAAAAGAGAAATAGGTTATAAAATAGCATAGCAGCAATACCACCATAAATTAAACCTGTATAGAGAGATTCTTCAACCTGTGTTGTCAAAAATGCTGACTCTTCGAGAATAGAAAGAGATACAATAAAGGGATCACGTGTTTTCACTTGGATATAAACAGTAGAAATACCCGGTTCAAAATCATGCTTGAAATTAATTAAATAGTGATCCAGTTCTCTTTGTGAATAGGGATAGATATTTCCACCCTGATATGTTTGTAATTGGCCTTTAGGAGATATAACAGTGATGTTCACTGAATCAAGCCAGGCAGGTTCAAAGACCATAAGTCTGGATAAAGCGCTATTTTCTTTATTGACTACTTTAAATTGATACCAAAATGCTGAATGGGTAAATGGATGACTTGCAACCGCTTTATTTAATAGTTTAAAATTATCAGAAGAGAGCTGACGTACCTTAGAAAGCGTCATAGTGGCAGTCGTATCTTCATATTCGAGTAAGGATTGACCTATTGTGTAATTTGATACAGACAGATCTATTGCTTTTGGATGTACATTCCCATAGAGTAGTGAAAAACAAAACAAAAGTAATGAAATGATTATTTTCTGCATCTTTTCCCCGATGTTCTATCAATACACAATTATTTAAATAACTTAAAAAGTTTTATTATCATAACAAAAGATGGAGTGATTCAGCTAAATCATTGATCTTCACACTCTTTATTTTACACATATCTATAGTCCTATGTTACTTTTCGGATAAACACAACTTTTAGATAATCACCCTCTTTAAATTTTTCCATCACCTTGAAATCTTTTGGTAATGAAAAAGTATGCTCGATCTTATACTTTCCACCCAGTTCCCTAAATGCTTTGTCGATAAACTCTTTAAATTTACCCATGTTGAAATTTGCATAATTCGTGGAGGCAACGATGACCCCACCTTTGTTCGTTATCTGTATAGCTTCTTTCAATAGTTTAACATAGTCTTTTGCTACAGAAAAAGTATGTTTTTTTGATCTTGCAAAACTAGGCGGATCAAGTACCACTACATCGAACAAAATCTCTTTTTTGACTGCATATTTGAAGTAATTAAAAACATCCTCAACTATGATATCCTGTGCATCTACATCAATAGCATTAATCGTAAACTGTTCCTGCGTTTTACTACGGCTTCTTTTAGCTAGATCCACACTTGTCGTTTTCGCAGAACCACCCAATGCTGCAAAGACAGAAAATGCCCCTGTATAAGAGAAAGTATTTAAGACCGTTTTACCTTTGGCATAACTGTCTCGAATCATTTTTCGTACCTCTCTTTGATCTAAAAATACACCAACCATTGGCCCATCATCAAGGTATATAGCAAAATTTACCCCATTTTCTTTTACTATCAAAGGAAACTCACCCCTGCTGCCACATACAAAATCATCTGCATCATCAAGATATTGGCCCTTCGCATCAAATCTCTTTTTTTGATAAATACCTTTGTACTCTACCAAAGACTGTAATGCTGTCAAAATATCTTCTCTAAATTCATAGATACCCAGACTGTACCAAGTGATCAAATAGAATCCGTCAAAATAATCTATCGTTAACCCACCTACTCCATCACCTTCACCGTTAAAAACTCTGAATGCCGTTGTATTTTCATCATTATAAAACGTTTCTCTGTATTTTAGAGCTGTTTTTATTCTATGTGTAAAATAGCTGACATTGATCTCTTCCTCTTTTTTAGAGCTGAGCACCCAACCATACCCTTTATTTTGTTTACCATAGTATCCTTTGGCAATGAACTTTTTTCTTTCATCTAAAAGATTGACTATCGCACCTTCATCTCTTACTCTACTCAGATCAACAATAGAATCTTTTGAAATAAGGGGATATCCGTTCATATAATTTTTAATATATTGTGGTTTTATCGTTAAGTCTATTGCTTTATTCATATTCATCCTTGATAGCGTATTGTATCATTAAAGGATTAAGTAAAATACCCTATAATACCCTCTATTAATTCAACAATAAATCGGAGTCAAACATATGCTAAGATTTGCCCCTTCACCTACAGGTGATATGCACATAGGTACACTACGTGTTGCAATACTTAACTACCTTATAGCGCAGCAGCGTAAAGAGAGTTTTATCGTCCGTATTGAAGATACAGACAAAGCACGTAATATTGAGGGGAAAGACACAGAGATCATGCAAATTTTAGAAAAGTTTGCATTGATACATGAAAGTGTTTTTCATCAAAGTGAACATCTGCATATGCATCAAACACTGGCGATCCGCCTACTAGAAGAAGGTAAAGCCTTCATTTGTACCTGTAGTGATGATCAACTTGATGCAGAGAGAGAAGCATCAAAAGCACAAAAAGTAGCCTATCGCTATAGTGGACAATGCTTCGATGTAAATAAAGAAGAACTTGCAAATCTTAAAGAGAGTGGTATCCCTTTTGTCATACGTATCAAAAAACCCACAGAAGCTATTATCAACCATGATCTTATAAAAGGTCACATCGAAACTGCACCAAATGAAGTCGACAGTTTTGTGATCCTGCGTGCTGACGGTACACCTACTCATAACTTTGCTTCTGCGGCAGATGATATGCTCAGCGGTGTAGACTTCATTGTACGAGGGGAAGATCACCTCTCTGACACATCAAAACAAAAACACATCAAAACACTTTTAGGTTATGATGCAGAAACAACCTATGCACATTTGCCTATTATCCTCAATAGTGAGGGTGAAAAAATGAGTATAGAAGATGATGCAAGTTCTGTAAAATGGATGTTTAAGGAAGGGTTTATACCAGATGCGATCCTGAACTACCTTGTACTTCTTGGTAATGCAAATACACCTAAAGAGATATTTACACTTCCTGAAGCAATAGAGTGGTTCAACATAGAGAATATCTCAAGCTCTGCGGCTAAGTTTGACATTGATAAGCTCCGTTTGATCAATAGAGAGCACTTCAAACTTATGGATGACAAACGTCTTTCTACACTCTTTGGATTTGCAGATGAGAACATCGGTAAACTTGCCAAACTCTACCTTGAAGAGGCAAGTACCCTTAAAGAGCTTGAATCAAAGATAAAAGCGATCTTCTCACCTAAAGATTTTGAAGGTGAATGGAGTGATCAGATGAAGACGCTGGAAGTCATCATCCAGAATGCCCCAATGATCGATGATTTTAACGAATTCCAAGCACACATTATGAAAGAGAGCGGACTTAAAGGACAGAGCTTGTTTAAACCCTTAAGCTTGCTTCTCACAGGTGCGGAACATGGACCTGAACTTTCGGATGTCTATCCGCTGATCAAAGCATACTTACTGGAGGTAGTATCATGAATGCCCTAATCTACGCAATTGTACAAACTTTACATACCGTTATGAATCTTTATATCTGGATAGTGATCATCGCAGCACTATTGAGTTTTGTACGTCCTGACCCATACAATCCTATAGTACAGGTACTACACCGTTTAACAGAACCAGTACTGAACTTTATCAGACGTAAAATGCCGTTTGTGGTATTATCAGGTATAGACCTGTCACCATTGGTTGTGATCTTAGGTCTTCAACTGGTTGATAATTTTATGATGCGTGCTGTACTGGGATAATAGATGAAAGTGAGGTTTCTTTTTCTTTCATCACTGTTTGTACTCTTCTTTGTGACAACCACTCTGCATGCAAAAAAAATCACTTATGAACAAATAGATGAGATGCCAAGGAGTATAGAGAAGGATTACTATATCTGGCGTTTTCTTTCACAAACCACTACTACAGCTGCAGAGGCCAAAGAGGTCATCTATCAAGCAAGCAGACTCAATACCAAACTCCGTACAGCATATACAACGAGAACAGGGAGTACATTGAATATTGAACTCCCCAAATTAAAAGTACGTGGAGACGAAAACAAAAACTGGAGGAGAAGAAGTAAGGCACATAAGAGTTTCAATCATGGTCTTGCACTGATGCAACAAAGAAAACCCAGACAGGCATCCGTTTACTTCAGGGATGCTCATGAGAACTATGTAAAACAATATGATAAAGACAAATCTCTTTTCTGGCTTTATTTGAGCACAAAAGATGATAACTATATCAAGGAGTTACGTGAAAGTTGTCATGTGAACATTTATACTTTGATGGCAGCAGATACAATAAACGCAAAATACCCAAAAACCATTACTAACTCCATTTGGAAAAGCAGTATATGGGGATTTGACATCGAAGATCCTATTGATTGGGCAAAGGTAAAACACAAGATGTATTCTGGTGTCGATCTGGATGATCTGGCAGATGACCACAAATCACAAGAGACGATCGGTGTCTATACTTATCTCAAAGCAAAAGCCTGTAACTATACAGAATCTTACTTCCCTATGCCCTACCGTGATGCCATGAAAGAGATGACCCCCGAGCGCCAGGCACTTATCTATGCCATAGCAAGACAGGAGAGTCGTTTTGTACCTGCTTCTGTTTCACGTTCCTTTGCACTGGGTATGATGCAGTTCATGCCTTTCCTTGTCAAACATGTAGCCAAAGAAAAAGGGGAAAAAATAGATCTGGATGATATGTTCAATCCCTATAAAGCCATAGAGTATGCAGATTACCATCTTGATTATCTTACCAAATACCTTTATCATCCACTTTTCATAGCTTATGGCTACAATGCCGGTATAGGATTTACAAGAAGACATATTACCAAGAAACAAAACTTCAGAAGAGGCCCTTATGAACCGTATATGAGTATGGAAAAAATGGAAAATCATGAAGCAAGAGAATATGGGAAAAAAGTACTGGCAAATTATGTCATTTATCTAAATAAACTAGGGGTATCAACACGTATATTTCCACTCTTAAAAGTGCTTGCCTCACCTTCCGAAACAGATAAATTTAGAAAGTAATACGAAACACCATAAAGTTAAAAAGCTTCTTTATTCAATACATATTTCGCCACTTTGGCGAAATTTAACTCACCTTTTCCATACAAGTTACTCTCAAAAACAAGCGTGATCTTTTTATTTGCCTCATGAGGGAAAGTAACGAGATAATAACGACTCCATGAAGTAACAAAAGACAGATCTTTTAACCGTTCATCATCCAAGCTAAGTTCTTTTATTTCTTTGGGTGTTTTCCCATTTAGGGTCAAGGAGTTTCCTTTACCATTTATCTTTCCTGATGCTTTATCTTCCAAATACAATCCTACGATAAAAACTTCATCTCTCGTATCATTGTTTTCAAAGTTCGGCATATAAAGATAGGTAGCGGTCAACATCGCTTTGGTGACATTGTCCTGATAAAGTTGTGTTTTTTCTGTTTTTTGTAATTGTTTATGATAATTAGCTTTTTCATTATAGGCTTGCATCAGATCTGTCTCTTGTTTTGAAGTACAGCCGAGAAGAAGAGCAATGGCAATAAACGATATACTTGATCTAACCACTATGCACTCCTTGTAATTAATATGGATTTTAACATACATTCAATAAAGATTGATGTATAATTCATGCAATCATAATGCAAGGAAAAAATACTGTGAATGAAAGAGTTGCTGTAGCATTTACCGGTCCGTCAAATAGCGGTAAGACCACCCTAGTGGAAAAGATCGCGCAAACATTGATCAAAGAACGTAAAGTTGCCATCATCAAAAATGATCCTAAAGACAAAGCTCAGTTTGATGTAGAGGGTAAAGACAGCCATAAATTCTCACAAACAGGAGCAGAAGTGGTTATCACTTCTCCTACACGTACTACGTACTTCTCACAAAGAGAAAAAACATTGGACGATATTGTGTCGATGATCAATGACTTTGATATCTTACTTGTTGAAGGACTTAAAACTCTCCCATTGCCGCGTATTGCTGTCTTCAGAAACAAAATTGATGATAGTTATTTTTCTTGCAGTGAAGCCATTGCTATAGATGATAGTATTGATATTGCAGCCTATACTATACCAGAAGATATCGATATACTCGATCTGAACAATACCACTCAGATCATAGAGTGGATCAATACCCATGCAAAAAACATATAAGTAAAAGAGGGAAAAAGATGCAAACCATATTTGAAACCATTGAAAAAGTTGCCATCAAAATAGACCATGCAATTAAAACAGAAGATCTAGGTTACAGTGACAGTGAAAACTCATCTGGTGAAGATCAACTGAAGCTGGATGTAAAGAGTGACTATATCATAGAAGAAGCTTTTAAAAATGTCTCTCTTGTAAAGTCTTTAGTAAGTGAAGAAAAAGAAGGTGTATTAGAACTACATGATGAGGGAAAATACACTATCTGTTATGATCCCCTGGATGGTTCAAGTCTAGCAGATGTCAACCTCTCTGTAGGATCTATCTTCGGTATCTATGAAGGAGAGCTGAAAGCTGAAAACCTTGTAGCCTCTGCTTATGTCGTTTATGGTCCTCGTATTGAACTTGTAACGGCCACAAAAGGGAATAAGCCGAAGCATTACAGAGCTCAGGAAGGACTCTTTAACTTCATATCAGAGATCACACTGGATCAAAAAGGAAAACTCAATGCTCCAGGTGGTACGCAACAAAACTGGGCGCCACACCACAAAACATTTGTAGATGACCTTTTTGCTGAAGGCTATCGTCTCCGATACTCAGGTGGTATGGTACCTGATCTTCACCAGATACTTCTAAAAGGCGGCGGGATCTTCTCTTATCCTGGCACATCAGACAAACCTAATGGCAAACTAAGACAACTTTTTGAAGTCATCCCTTTTGCTTTTATGTATGAACAGGCAGGTGGACAGGCTATCAATTCAAATGGGTTGAGACTTATGGAACTGGTCCCAAGTCATCCACATGACACCAGCCCTTGTTTCTTTGGTTCCAACTATGAGGTAACAAAACTCAAAGATGCATACGGGATGAAAGCGTAATGTCAGAACAAATACTTGATGAGTGGCAGATAGCCCTAAAACAGAAGAAATCTGAATTAGAATCCTGCCAGTCAGCACATCAAGTAAAAAGCTGTATGAGTTGCGAAAAACTGCTTGAGTGTGAAGTGCGTGACAGCTACATCAAAGCAGTATATGACAGTATGAGTAAAGGTGCCGGTGGTGGATTTGAGTTTTAATGAGACTCTATCAACTTTAACTTCTCAGCCCTACTCATTTTCTTTTTGATCTCATACTCACGTTTAGAAGCAGAACTTCTATCCGGGTATTCTTCACTATATACTAAGCTTACAGGTCTTCTGACACGTGTATATTTAGCCCCTTTATCCGAGCCGTTATGCTCTTCTATACGACGTTCCAACTCTGTAGCGATACCAGTATAAAGAGTGTTATCAGAACACTTGACCATATAGACGAAATACATAAAAGTATTTTAGCAAAATTGTAAAGTTTTGTAGATTAAACAAAATCTTTGAAGTATGAAAGTATGTTCTTTGGGGATCAACCATTCAAACAAACGCTGAATGATCGATGGCTAGAGAGATCTTATTTCAACTCACTAATATATACTGCCAATGCCTGTATCTGCTCTTTAGTATGATTTTGAACAAATGATTTTTTACCATGCTGGATCATAGGATTTTTTGGTTCACAGACTGGAACTTCTACATCACAGGTTCCAGCTGCATAGTTATAGAGTGCTTCTTCTATTTCATCCGCTTTCATTTGATTGATGATCTTAGATTTACCTAAAACTGTATTATCTCCATTGTGTCCATGACAACCTGCACATTTACGTAAATAGGTTGTACTTGCATCATTCGCCGTCAAGAGACTTGTCGTAAAAACCAAAAGCAGTATTTTTAGAATGTTCATTTTCACCCCTTTATTAGATAGATACTTATTTTATTATACTAAAGATTAAAAAAATTTAGACTTATAGTGGCTATTAGTTTAACACACATCCTTATTTATCATCTTCAAGTGAATACCCTTTAAAATAGACACGTATAGTATCCATAGATATAAGAAACTTATCAGTATATATTTCTGTTTTGATCAGTATATCTTTTTTTTTCAACTCGTATTCGCTCACAGTTTTATAAAAGAGTGTGACTATGACTGGTCTAGCAGAGAATTTATTACAAACTTCAATCTCTATATAGTATTCTCGTTCCATATTTTTAAATTTATAAAATTCTTTATTTCCAAACTTATATATCTTTTTTTTGTAGGTTCGACTCTTTTGGATCTCTTCACGTTTTTGAGTACTGAGTCTTTTTTCATTCAGTTTGTCTAAGATCTTCTTTTTTTCTTCTTCAGTATATGGACCCTTTTTACTTTCGATCGCTTCTTTTGCACTTTGCTGGGCAAGTCTCTCCTCATTTAATCTATCCATAATGAGTTGCTTATCTTCAGTACTATAAGTCTCTTTTTTTGAGAAACTCTCTAGATCTAATATTTCATTTGGATCTTTATCCATGCTTATCCTTTAGATTTTTCCCATTCACTGTAGTATTATAACATCAGATATATATTATTTTATAATATCATCCATAATACAGCACTTTTTGGCTAAAATATTTATCAAATTTACTCTACAAACTCATTTGTTTAAGGAACTACACAATATGTCTTGTCACACAAAATCTTATATTACAACACCGATCTATTACGTTAACGACATCGCCCACATCGGCCATGCATACACAACCATCATTGCAGACACACTTGCACGTTACTCTCGTATGTCAGGATTAGAAACTTTCTTTCTTACCGGTACAGATGAACACGGTCAGAAAATTGAAGAAGCTGCAAAATCCAGAGGTAAAACAACCCAAGCGTATGCAGATGAGATCTCAGCAACTTTTAAAAATCTTTGGGATGACTTTGATATCTCTTATGATAAATTTATCAGAACTACAGATGCAGACCATATGAAAGGGGTTCAAAAAGCCTTTTCAGTGATGCATGAAAATGGTGATATTTATAAAGATACCTATAAGGGTCACTACTGTATCTCATGTGAAACTTTCTTCCCTGCCATTCAACTGGTTGATGATGAGTTTTGTCCGGAATGTGGTAAAAGTACCACTATAGTAGAAGAAGAGAGTTACTTTTTCAAACTCTCCAAATATCAGGATAAACTACTCCAATATTATGAAGATCACCCAAATTTCATCTTACCAAAGAGTAAAAGAAATGAAGTGATACGTTTTGTAGAAGGTGGATTGCAAGATCTTTCGATCACACGTACAAGTTTTGACTGGGGTGTAAAACTTCCAGTAGAAATGGATGATCCTAAACATGTGATGTATGTATGGTTGGATGCCCTCATGAACTATGTGACTGCACTTGGGTATGGTACAGATGATGCCAAGATGGACCAGTGGCCTGCACGTGTGCAACTCATAGGTAAAGATATTTTACGTTTCCATGCCATATACTGGCCTGCATTCCTTATGAGTCTTGACCTTCCTCTACCTACACACATTGCTGCTCACGGTTGGTGGACAAGAGATGGTGAGAAGATGAGTAAGTCTAAAGGTAACGTAGTAAATCCTAGAGAAGTGGCAGATGCTTATGGACTGGATAACTTCCGTTACTTTATGCTTAGAGAAGTACCATTTGGAGGCGACGGTGACTTTAGTCAAAAAGCACTCATTGACCGTATCAACTCTGACCTTGGCAATGACCTTGGAAACCTACTCAACCGTCTCATAGGAATGAGTGGTAAATATTTTGCAGGTACAGTTGACTCTGCAAATGTAGGCAAATACTATCAGGCTGAACTTGATGAAGTACATGCTTCTTTAGATAATCTAGAACCTCTGCTTTTTGAGATGCAGATACACAGATACCTCGAAGAGCTTTGGAGACCACTCACTGTAGCCAACAAAGCGATAGATATGTACCAGCCATGGACACTCATGAAAGAAGGTAAAGAAGAAGAAGCTATGGCACTCAACGGGCTTATAGCAGCTATACTCGCAAAAGTATCTATCATGCTATACCCTGTGATGCCTGCTGTCTGTACAAAGATTTCAAATGCTTTACACTTCACCATAGACAATAACTCTTGGAACAATATGGTTAAAGATACCAAGCTTCTTGAGACATTTGTCTTAGAAAAGATAGATCCTCTTTTCCCTCGTATTGAAGAGCCTTTATTAGAACAAGCAGAACCTGAAGATATCAAACCTGAAGAGAAAGCAGCCCAAAAAGAAGCGCCTAAAAAAGAGGTGAAAGAAGAAGGCATAGCACTCATAGGAATAGACCAGTTCTTCCAAACCTCTCTTAAAGTTGGTACTGTTGTAAAAGCAGAAGAAGTACCAAAAAGTAAAAAACTTCTTTTACTTCAAGTCGATGTAGGTGAAGATGAGCCGAGACAAGTAGTGGCAGGTATTAAAGAATGGTACTCTGCTGACGATATGTTAGATACACAGGTCTGTGTTGTTGCAAACCTTAAACCAGCTAAACTAATGGGTCTTAAGAGCGAAGGAATGCTTCTTGCAGCCAAAGATGAGAACGGTTTATGTATGATACGTCCAGAAAAGCCAAAAACGGCTGGAACACCAATAGGTTAAGAATGAAAATAGAAGACATTATAAACCTCACTGAGGGAACACTCACCAACACACCAAAAATTCAAGCTATAGAAGCTGCGACTGTTTACTTCTCAAAAGTAGAGCATGGTGATCTTTTCTTCTCTTCAAATCAGGAAGAGATAGACCAAGCCATAGCCAATGGTGCTTATGCCATCGTTTATGCAGATGACAGCATTGTTAAAAATGATGATGAAATAGCGTGGATAAAAGTCTCAGATCTCCAACTTGCAGCCTTTAAACTCATCCGTTATGTCATCCTTAAAAAAGAAGCGAAGTTCTATTTACTCTCGAAACATGAACAGACATTTCTTAAAATGATACTGGTACACAAAACCAATATTTCATTTATATCAGATGACTGGAGAAAAGCCTTTGAACAGATACTCAACTCTGAAGTTTCACTCTTTGTAGGTACAGATAAAGAACTCATGGAACTCATCAAACCTGATGTCGAAAAACTCAACAGAGAAGTAGATGGCTATCCTGTATCAGATACACTCTTTAGAACGACATTTAAAGTAGGTGGATTTGTATATCAGGAAAAAGAACTGATTCCTTTTCATTTAGAATATCTCCTTCGTGTTATTGACTTTTGTGAAACACATAGCCTTGCCTACGCTGTAGACCGTCTCAGATACACGAAACATTTTACACCGGTTTTTATAGATGGTAAACTCAAAAGTACACAAGCAAGTAAAACTGCTAAAGTTGCCATATTTACTGACAATCTATCAGATATCACAAAAGCAAGAGAATATGTGATGAGAAGTAATATGTGGGTAAAAAGTGTTGTTATGACACCGCCTAAGACCAAAGTACCGGGTATTGATCACCCACATTGGTTTGAAACAAATGAAGAGTTACAAGAGCTGCTTAAAAATATCCACTTTAACTATGCATTTATCTACAATGCAGATAAAAGTATGTTAAATACGATTCAAGAAGAGTATTCACTCTTCTAACTATCTTTTTAGTACTTGCGATATCTGCAGGTACTAACATTTTCTCATAAGTACCATATTCTTTCTATTCTCACTCACAAACTCACAATTATATTCTTTACAAAGTACTCTAAAAGTTTTTGCGGTAAAGAAGACAATATGTGTAGGGTCCTGATGATAGTACCATTTTTTAAATGCTTCTCTATCATTAGGATGAAACTGTGTCTGTAGTGCCAAGTAACCACCCTCTTCCAATTGTTCCAGTAAACTTTCAAATACTTCTCTAGGCTGATGCAAATGTTCAAAAACTTCTGTGGAGACTATCAATGCATACTTTTTATTGTCATTGAGTGTATCAGGATGATAGATAGGGTCATAATAGTCACATTTAATACCCTCTTTTTCTAACATCTTCGCCAGTAGTGAACTTGCACCACATCCAAAATCCAAAGCTGTTTTTGGCTGGCCTACCAAAGGTAAAGTAAAATCTAAAAAACGTTGGAAATAGGCTTGATACCCTGCATCTTTCTCATCATTTTCATGTAGATTATAACGCTCTTTTTGTGCAGAAAAGTCTTGATGGCATTCTGGTGATTTAAAGATATATTCACAATTACCACAGTAATAGTATGTGATCTTTGTTTTTTCATCTGTAAAAGTATCGCAAAGATCATTACAAATATGACAGTTCATTTCACCCCTTTAAAACGTACGTTATGTTACTATTTAATCTATTAAATCAAGGATACAAGAAGAAATGAAAAGAAGAGATTTTATAGCCGGTACAGCCATTGGAGCAACTGCTTTGGCACTGAGTGGATGTCATAGGGCTGAGGAGAAGACAGAAGGTGGTTCTGCCAATATCAGCAGAGGTAAAAAGGTCACTCTTAAGCTTGCGACATCCTGGCCTGCACATTTTCCCATTATGGGAACAGGTGTAGACAATTTTGCCAAA
>NZ_JBFFOH010000055.1:0-14255 GCF_041562805.1 Sulfurovum sp.
CAGCTAACAGCTTTAGCTAATGAAACATCACCTGGCTTAGAATCTCTAAAAAGTACCAAATCATTTTTACCTCTTTTACCAAAAAGCATATCTGGTTTTGCAACCAATGCCTTTTCGTTCAACCATGTGTTTGCTTTTGCAGCTTCTGTTAGTTCTGATCCGTTTTGCACCATAACTGTTTCATATGCATAAGTAAAATGTGGGAAATACTTATCCCAATGTTTTGCTAGAATTGACTTTGCGTCATACTCTCTAATCGCCTTTTGAGCCATCGAGTTCTCCTTTAGTTTAGTTCTTAATAGTCTAGCAGGAGATAGATTTAACTTTTGCAAAAGTAATATAAAATATAAGTAGAAAGTAAATATTGTGTATATTAGAAACAGTTTCTGAAGATATAAAGCACTTACTCAGGACAAGGGAGAATTTTATAATATCTGAGCTGATAACGTTCTCTTCCATGTGCACCATCGTAACACTCGATACCTTCAGACTTTAACTCTTTTGCCAAAAGATAGGGTTTATATATACGGTGTGCAAAATGTGTTCTAGTATCATCCAATACCAAAAATAATAATTTGTGTCCCACAATCAGAAAAACACTCAAAGCCAGAAATGACATCACAACGATAAAGCCACGTTTATAACGTTTTTGGAATTGTGGTAAACGCACACCTATCGAATGATTGAATACATCCAACATCAGCACAATAGCGATCATAACATAAGGAGCAAAATCCGTAATATTGACACGTTGCCTAATAGATAGAAGTAAAGAGAAGGCCAGTGCTGTAAATGATATATACCATATCAGTGTCTTTTTCTCTCTAAGCAAGATCCGATACATCGCAAAGAAGAAATAAAGAAACAATAGTGGTGAAAAAACCGTAGCATACAATCCAAATATCTCTACAAAGTGTCCAGAAGGTCGTCCTCCTATCTCTATGCCTTTAGCCAAATAGAGAAAAGCCAAGAGAAAGCTAAGTGAAAAAATAGCCAGTTTCTTCTCTTTATGCATCACAGAGTAAAGCAACACCGCAACAAAGAAAATAATAGACGCTTCATGAATGAAAAAAAGTGCAAGCATAATCGGAGGGAGTAAAAGATAGTGTCCTTTTCCATGCAGTATGACAAAAAGTAACACCAGTGGTAATACAAGTATGGCTACATTCACCAAGGTTGTTGCGGTGAGGATTCCAGGTAAAAACATAAAAATAAGTGTTGAGAGATAGACATCTTCATCTTTTTTAAAATAACGTCTGCTCAGCTCATAAAAAAGTCCAATACTCACAAACCCAAAAAAAATAAAAAAAACTCTGAAGCCTATAAAGCCCATTCCAAGACTATCACCCCACCTCATCAGTATACTTACAATATCGGTCGAAGTATAAAGTATCTTTGCTTCATGCGCAGTGATCGGAGTTGTTGACGCAAGATAAAAAACAGCTATAGCATAAAAAAAGAATGCTAAAAGGAAATGCTGCTTTTTCATTATATAGGCTTAGAGTTTTAGAAAGTTATCTAACATTTCATGTCCATGTTCACTCATGATGGACTCAGGGTGAAACTGTACACCGTATATAGGCTTATCTTTGATCTGCAGGGACATGATCTCATCATCATCTTTACTATGCGATGTTGCAATAATACAATCAGGCAGAGTCTCTTTTTTCACCGTTAAGGAGTGATATCGTGTAGCTCTAAACTCATTTGGCAATGATTTAAAGATAGGTGTCTCTGCATCTACAATGATCTGTGACGTTTTCCCATGCATCATATTTTTAGCTCTTATCACATCTCCGCCAAAAGCCTGTGCAATACTCTGATGCCCTAAGCAGATACCAAAAATAGGTGTAGTGTCTGCAAATTCCTTGATCACATCCAATGTAACACCTGCATCATCCGGCGTAGCAGGGCCGGGAGAAAGAATGATCTTATCGGGATTCAGTGCTTTTATCTCATTTATAGTCATCTCGTCATTACGTATGATCTTTAAATCTGCACCAAGTTCCCTACAATACTGTACTACATTGTAGGTAAAACTGTCATAGTTATCTATCATTAATACCATTTTATATCTTCCTCTTTATATCTTCTGTCCAGAAAAATCCGATCCATTTATCTGCTTCCTGTACATACCAATCTGGAGCTATTTTAGCACTTTTCTTATAAAAAAGTGAAGCTGTTTTAAAGATCACTGTTGGATACATTTGACGTAAAACCTTCAAAACTTCTACTAAAGTGTCACCACTGTCTACGATGTCATCCACAATGAGTACGTTTTTAGCCTCATATAATTCTGGAATATTAAACACTTTAACACTTCCTAGTTTGGTTGTATCTTCATATCCAATAGTATTGATACTGTAGACTTCTCTGATATCATAATATTCTCCTAGGAGTTGCGCTAAAGACATCCCTCCTCTGGCAATAGCGATAATACTGTCAAATTTCCAATCTATCTTGTCTGTCAGGTCTTTTGTATCTGCTAAAAAATCTTCATAAGGGTAGTAGCATTTCTCCATCTTAGTAGGTTTCCAACTCATTATAAAGACTGTCACGTTCAATGGGTTGAAAGCCAGAGTTTTTTATAAGTGCTACAAAGTCATTAAGATCCATACCATGAGAACTTGCTGCACCTGCTGCAGCTTGTATAGACTCTTTTTCTATAGTACCGTCCAGGTCATCACATCCAAACTCTTGAGCAATCAGTGCTAGATTAACTGATGCAGTCACCCAGTACGCTTTAATGTGCGGAATGTTATCTAACATGATACGGCTGATGGCATAGGTTTTGAGTATCTCTTGTCCTGTAGGAAACTCTTTTACTTTAAGAAAGTTATTGTCTCTTTGGTACACGAGAGGAATAAATGCATTAAATCCTCCTGTCTTGTCTTGCAGATCACGCAGTCTTATCATATGGTCTATCCGGTGTGCTCTTGTCTCAACATGCCCAAAAAGCATAGTGGCATTACTCTCTTTACCACGTTCATGCCATTTTTGGTGTATCTCTATCCACTGGGCTGAAGTGACCTTGCCCTTACAAAGATATTCACGTACTTCTTCATCAAAGATTTCAGCCCCACCGCCAGGCATAGAGTCAACACCATTTTCTACCATCATGTCGATCACTTCATCGTAGCTATGTCCATACTCTCTGGTCAGGAAGTCTATCTCTGCTGCTGTCATCGCTTTGATGTGCAAGTCAGGAAACTGCTCTTTTATCTTTCTGAATGCACCCATATACCACTCAACGCCATCATTAGGATTGTGTGCTGAGACAATGTGCATCTCTTTTGCATCATTCTTGACAGAGTTTTTCACAATGTCTAAGATCTGTTCGTGTGTCATAGTATATTGGTTTGGATTTTTTCTGCTTGCAGAGTAAGCACAAAATTTACAGACATCTGCACATACATTGGTAGGATTTATATGTCTGTTGATATTGAAATAACTTTTATTACCATACTTTTCTCTTCGGATCTCATCAGCAAGTTCACCTAGTGTATAGAGATCCAAATCATAAAGTGCTTCACCCTCTTCCTGAGTGAGTCTTACTTTGTTACGTACTTTTTGTATCAAATCCATCTGAGTAGTCCATAGTTATTTTTGGGTATTATACCAAAGAACCTTCTGAATAACATTACGGAGAGTATAACATTACGGAGAGTATATTGGATACAGTTAAAGCCCAGATAGAAGAGTTGCTTTATAATAATGCTGCAGATTTTGAGATAGCTAAAGTACTCAAAAAAGATATTAAAACCTACTTTGACACCCTTGAAGAGGCATTTGCTACTTCGGGAGGAAAAGATTTTCTTGTAAAGCATACTAAAAAAATAGACAGCATTTTAAAGCTGGTCTATAAAGTCGCTGCCCGAGACATGTTTGGCGATTATCTTCCTATGAAAAATTCCATTCCTCTTGCACTTGTCGCATTGGGAAGTTATGGTAGAGAACAGCTCTGTGTACATTCCGATATAGACCTCATGATCGTCTACAAAGACGTACCTGGATATAACCTTAAAGAGATGATCGAAAAAATGCTTTACATCCTTTGGGATACTGGTTTAAAACTTGGACATAGAGTACATACAGTAGATGATCTGTATGGCGTGTCTCAAACAGATATAACCATTAAAACGGCACTGATTGAATCTCGTATGATTGAGGGATCGACATTCATTTGGACAGAAACACAAAATGCTATCACACAAATACGTCATGACAATATAGAAGAATTCATACGACTTAAGTTGGAAGAGCAAGAGATCAAACACCGTAAATACCCACTCACAATGGAACCAAATCTTAAAGAAGGAGTAGGTGGTTTTCGTGATGCTAATCTTGTTTTTTGGATAGGGAAAGTACTTTTTAATGTGGATAATATAAAAAATCTCCCCTCTGATATTGTGTCAGAGAAAGAATACCGAGCCTTTCGTATCGCTTTAGAGTTTCTTTTTCGTGTACGTTCTGCGATCCATCTTGTTGCAAAGAAAAAGGAAGATAAATTACGTCTTGATCTTATCCCTTATATTTCACGTTTACTTGGCTATGAAGACGGTAAAAAAGGGCAGATGCGTTTTGCTAAGAAAGTAACAGAAAGTCTTAAAACGATAAGACTCTACAGTATCATCTGGCTCGATACACTTACACATGAATACAAAAAAGAAGATGCAGGTAAAAACTACATCTACCCACGTGAAAATACACAAGATCTCAATGACATACTCATACAATTCAGAGACCATGCCGATAAATCTTTTTATGCACATCCAACATTATTACAACAACTCACCAGTATCAATAAACCTGAACGTCTTGACGAGACATTATACATTACTATCCGAACATTGTTCTATCAAGAGCATTGTTGCTCTATTTTTAAAGCACTCTCTTATGCAAAACTTTTGAGATACACTATACCCCCTATTAAAAAAGTCGTTGATCTACCTCAATTTGATGGATACCATAAGTATGCCGTAGATATACATTCACTCCAGTGTCTCTACCATTTGGAGCATATAAAAGACGCTTTTATACAAATGCTATGGGATGCACTTGAGAGTGATGAAAAAGCTATGCTGAAAATTGTTGTATTTCTACACGATGCAGGGAAAGGACGTAAAAGCGATCATCATTTTGTAGGTGCTTCTCTCTTTAAAATTTTTGCCAACAAGCTACATATAGACGATGCTCTCATTAAAATAGGAGAAACACTCATACTATATCATACACTCATGAGTAAAGTTGCCCAAAGAGAAGATATATATAATGAAACGATTCTACTCTCTTTTGCTTCACATTTTAAAACAAAAAAACTTTTGGACATGATCTATATCTTGACGTATGCAGATATGAAGGGTGTGGGTAAAGGTACCTATACTTCATTCAACGCAAGACTCATCAAAACACTTTACACACAATCTTTGGATATTTTGGACCAAAAGACTATGCTGGATGAAACTGAAAAACGTATCAAAAAAGAGACGACACTAAAACGTAATTCAGAGTTTCAGAATTTGAGTAAAATACAACAAAAAAAGATTTTAAAAATACCTTCAAATCTTCTATTTTTACGTTACGACACAAAACGTATACTCGCTGTAACTAAAAAAGCTTTTGAAACAGAAACTTATGAATTTGCCATCAACAATACAAAATATTTGACGATCGAGATCATAAGAAAAGATAATTTTAATTTAAGTTATCTGCTTTCAAAACTTTCAAGATTGGATGTGGTACATATGGATATATGTAAACTTTTTGATGGTCTTAAATATTTTAAAATAGACTTTTCTGAAACTGTAAGTGCAGAAGAAATTGATTTCATCGAGGAGATGATCCATAATGCATTTAAACCCAGTCAAAGCAGTACGCCACAAATTCCCCACATTCAGTCAAATGAAATTACAATTGACTGTGAACATTCAAAAACATATGCGCTTATGCATCTTGACTGTAAAGATCAAAAAGGTTTACTTGCGTATATTATCTATCTCTTTGATCAGATGGGTATTGACATTGCAACTGCCAAGATACATACCCTGAAGAACCGTGTAAAAGATATGTTCCTCATCGAAAGGAATGGAAACTTTTGTCATAATGTTGACACTATAATAGATAAACTTACAGGAAATAAATAAGATGTGTGGAATTGTTGGATATATAGGACCTAAAGAAAAAAAAGAGATATTGCTCGAAGGCTTACAAGAACTTGAATACAGAGGATATGACTCTGCTGGTATCGCAGTCATTGAAGGAAATAAACTTCATGACTATAAAGCAATAGGTAAATTGGAAAATTTACGTAATAAAACCAAGGCCTATAAGAGTGAAGGTTTTGGTATCTCCATAGGCCATACCAGATGGGCAACACATGGTAAACCAACAGAACTCAATGCTCATCCACACTTAGGTGCATACTCTTATGTCGTGCACAATGGTATCATCGAAAACTATCAAGAACTGAAAACTGAACTGCAAAACGAAGGTGTCAAGTTCCTGAGCCAGACAGATACCGAAACGATCGTACACCTTTTTGAAAAATATTACAATACATCCAATGAAGCTTTTTCTGCGTTTGAAAAAACGATTAAAAGACTGGATGGTGCCTATGCAACCCTTCTCATCACCGAGGCAGCACCTGACACCATTTTCTTTGCAAAAAATGGCTCTCCTATGCTGATAGGTTTTGATAACGATGAAGTCTATTTTGCTTCTTCTGATACCCCTGTTATCGGTAAAGCAACAGAAGTTTACTATCTTGAAGATGGTGAATATGGTTATGTTCAAGATGGCAAGGTACATCTCTTTAACAAAGATGGAAGTACAAGTTTCGCCACACAAACACTTTCTGCAGATAAAATACTTGCACAAAAAGATGGATACCGTTTCTTCATGGAAAAAGAGATCTATGAACAAAGTCGTGTCATGAGTGAAACCATGATGGGCCGTGTACTTGATGATGCAATTGCTTTTGATGAACTGGATGAAAAGTTCTTTGAAGGGATCTCTGCTATCAAGATCTGTGCCTGTGGTACCAGTTACCACTCTGCCCTTACCTCTGCTTACCTTTTTGAACGTATAGCAAAAGTAAGATGTGACGTTGAGATCGCTTCTGAGTTCAGATATAAAAAACCTTTACTCACAGAAGATACACTCTTCATTACCATTTCACAAAGTGGTGAAACTGCAGATACACTTGAGGCACTCAAAATGGCAAAAAGAGCTGGACTTAGAAGTCTTAGTATCTGTAATGTGGACAACTCTTCCATCGTGCGGGAAAGTGATGCTGCCATCTTAACAAGAGCCGGTATAGAAAAAGGGGTGGCTAGTACCAAAGCTTTTGCTACACAGACCATGGTGCTTTGGATGCTAGCACTTTATGTGGGTCAAGAAAAAGACACGGTTTCAAAAGAGGTACTCAAAACTGAAATAGGTGCGATGCTGCATACTCCAAAAGCATTGGTAGTCACTGATACCTTACATGCGAAACTGAATAGACTCTCAAAACGTTATTTACATGGACATGGGTTTTTCTTCATTGGTAGAGACATCTTCTTCCCTCTCGCACTTGAGGGTGCATTAAAGCTTAAAGAGATAAGCTATATGCATGCGGAAGGGTACCCTGCTGGTGAAATGAAACATGGTCCTATCGCCTTGGCTGATAGTGAACTGTTCACTATTGCACTTATGCCAAAGACCATGCACTACGATAAGATCAAATCAAATGTAGAAGAACTAAGTGCCAGAGATGCAACGATCTGTGCTATCTCTCCAGAGCCATTTGATTTGGCTGATGACTTCATACAAACAAAGTATGATTCACACCCGATGTTAGAGTTTTTTGAAATGATGGTAGTGACACAATTGCTTGCACTTGAAATTTCTGTAAGGCTTGGTAATGATGTAGATATGCCAAGAAACCTGGCTAAATCTGTTACGGTAGAATAAAATTATTAAAGGAAATCTATGCTTATAGATCATCATGAAATACCACAAGTCGATATGGACTTTATGAATGAAGTTCACAAAGAAGATGTAGATATCATTAACAATATTTTTGAACATATATTAAAATACGATGGCAGTGAAGAAAGTGCTCGAGTTATAGATGAACTCTATAAGGAGTGGATAGAACATACGGTCATCCATTTTCAAAATGAAGAGATCAAGATGCAAGAGATGCGTTTTCCTCCCTACCTTGCACATAAAGGGGAACATGACAGAGCTCTACAAGAGATGCGAAATCTCTTTTCCTCTTGGCAGCAGCAAAGAGATATCCAGACACTAAAGATCTACTTTATAGAAGCTTTACCTACCTGGCTTCAAACACACATCTCAACGATGGATACCGTGACTGCCCGTTTTTTTGCTACAGGTCAATCACCATGTGGAGGAGGCGTCTGCTAATTTAGCTTTCACTCTTGGAATCACTTGAAATGCTAAAAATACCTATGAAAGAGGTTTTTGAGTATTAGTCATTTTTACCCTTTATTATTGCGTTTTATTGTTTAAAAACCATTCTTTATATAGTTCAGTATAAAGTATTTTGTAAGCTCTTAATTTGTCTTCATTACTCTTTTTAGATTGAAAATAAGATTCTAAAAAGTATTGTTCTTTTAGGGGGCTTAGTTCAAACTCAACACAAACACAAGCCAAGTCAAAATACTTATCATTGACACCTGCATACTCCCAGTCTATAAACTTGACATCATTTGAGAAAAGTATATTTTTAGGATTCAGATCGTTATGACACAAAACTAATTCTTTATCATGTTGAGTAATGATTTCCAATGCTTGCTTTAGATCAGCAGATTTATTTTGAATCTTTATTTTTACAGGTTCTGCTTGTATGTGAAAACTATGTACTTTTCTTAATGTGTCCGCTAAAAGTATGAAGTCATTTTCACTCAAAGTATCTTTATGCACACCTTCTAAAAATGATGAAATCATCATACCTTTGTCTAGATCAAACAGAAGTAACTCAGAAGTAATACCTGCATCAAATGCAAGGGTATGCACCTTATACTCAAAATCTCTGTCTATGTCTGTACGTAAAAATTTACGAACTATATATTTTTTTTGATCTGCTATAACTAAATAGTTTTCATTACAAAAACTTTGTATTTCTACTGGTTCCCATGAAGTAATATGTTTTTCTTTAAAAAAAGGATGTTTTTTTAGTTGATCTATCATTGCTCAAAGATCTTTTGATTCTCTACTTTATACACTCTATTGGCAATACGTTCACAATCCTGGATCTCATGTGTGACCATGATGGTATGCAGGTTATTTTCAAGTGTTAGTTTTTTAACCAGATCAAGCATCTCAATTCTTGTATCTGCATCCAACCCTGTAAAGGGTTCATCAAGAAGTAATATAGGTTCACGTCTGATCAGTACACGTGCGAGTGCAACACGTTGCTGTTGTCCGCCCGAGAGCGATGAGGCCAAAGTATGTTCAAACTTTTCCAGTCCTACTTTTTCAAGTATCGTTTTTACCTTTTCTATATCTTCTTTACTGTTATTAAGTGTTTTACTTATACCTAAAAGTATGTTTTTCTGTACCGATAAGTGTTCAAAGAGATTATGGTTTTGAAATAGGATCGTGATAGGTCTTTTTTCAACAGATTCTTCTATCAACTCATTTTCATCTAATTTTATACTGCCGCTTGATGCATGTAAAAATCCTGCCAAAAGATCAAGAAGTGTTGATTTCCCACTTCCACTTTGACCTAGTATTGCTACGATCTCTTTAGGTTTTACGGACAGAGAATACTCATAGATACTATCAGCACTACTGTGCTGATACTTTAAATTAATGATGTTTAGCAACTGTACTCCTAAATAATCTTGGTAATAAAATAAATACACTCAATGTAATAGCTAAAAGAATCAATGCAACCCCGGCAGCATCACTTGTACGGTAAGAACCCATAAGCTGATACAAATACCACGGTAGAGTTAAAAAATCATCCGATCCAAACAATGCTATGATACCCAAATCACCCAATGAAAAACAAAAAGACAAGGCAAAGACATAGCCAATGGATGATTTTAAGTAAGGGTACTCACAATAGACCCATCGTTGAACTGTACTAAGGTTTAATGAGAAGACAAGCTTATCATACCTTTGTGCAGTCTTTTGCATTGCAGGTGCTAACACAGCCAATGCAAAAGGCAATGACATAAGTACATTTGCAGTGAGTAGTGCTATCGTAGACCATACGACGAGTGGCGCTTCATATTTTTGTGATAAAAGAAAAAATCCCAGTCCCATGATCAATGAAGGAATCGCAAGATAAAGGTTCCCCGAAAAAGAAACGATCGTGTTCAAAAACTTTGAAGATCTATTGTCAGATAAACGATGCCTCAGGGTAAAATTTCTTTTTGTATCACTTAAAAAGATTGCAAAGAGTACCGTCAAGATACTCGAGACTGTTGCAAGTGAAATACTTGTAAAAAAAGATTTGATAAAAAGAGGCTCTGCAAGTATTCTACCAAAATCGGCACCTATACCATCGACGATTATGGCCAGCAGAGGCAAGATAAAAAACAGTGCAAACAAACTTATGATAGCTACCTGAAACCGTTTTATATGTCTTGGTTCAGACCAAGGTATAATGAGCATACTTGTTTTTACATTGCCAACATTGGTTCTGAAATTAGAAGAGAAGATTACAAGCAAAGTAGTCATAGCCAATTGGATAAGTGCCAGTTTCAAAGCCATAGAAATATCAAAATCAAGTTTCACCGCTTCATAAATAGCCACTTCCAATGTATTGTATGCAGGTGACCCGCCAAGTACAAGTACTATGGCAAATGAAGTAAAACACAACAGAAATATGGTTGAAGCAATGCTTAAAAGTGTGGTACGTAAAGCTGGCCACTCTACGTAGATAAATCTTTGATACGTTGTAAAATTCAAACTTTTTGCAAGTTTGTATTTCTCTTTCGGGATAGATTCAAACACATGCAATAGTGACCTGGAAGCAAACGAAGCATTTAGATACACATGTGCTACCAAAATACCGCCTAAGCCATAAAGGTAAGATCCGAATGAATGATCAAACAATGTGAGGCTGAGTTGATTAATCCATCCATTACGTCCGAGTACGGCAATAAGGCCAAATACCACGATGAGTGTCGGTAACACCAAAGAGGAAGAGAACAGTGCCACCAATAAAGAACGCCCTTTAAAGTTTGACTGATGTGCCAGACTCCAGGCTAAAGAGATCCCTACCAATACCGATAAAAATGTAGATAAAAATGCTTGATATACTGTAAACTTCAGAAGAGAAAATACTCTGGCATCAAGTTGTGTCACAGAGGCATAATCTTGTGAAATGAAAAGTATAAAAAACAGTGAAAATGCAAATCCTATCAGCAGGAAAGATACAAAACCACCTGGTAGCAGTGAATATTTCAACCTTTTTACATCTTTGAACATCTTTATCTTTCCAGTGCTTTCAGCCATTCATTGATGATTGATTTTCTATTAAGTTCTACTGTTTTTCCATCAAGTAAGATCATTTTGGATGGCTGGGTGAGAGTCTCGAAAGCTTTAGGTAAACCCTGTTTTGTTTTGACAACAGGGTATGCCCAATTTCCAGTAGGGATGATATCAGCAAATGTTTCACTATGCATAAAATGTAAAAACTTCTTCGCCAGATCTTTGTTTTTAGAAGACTTGAGCATAGCTGCAACTTCTATCTGTCCATAATGTCCCTCTTGAAAATGTGCCGTTTTAAAGTTCGTTCTGTTTTCATCTATAATGTGATAAGCAGGAGAAGTCGTATAAGACAAGACCATATCTGCCTCACCTTTTAAAAACAAACCATAAGCCTCAGACCATCCTTTAGTGATAGTCAATATATGAGGAGAGAGTCTTTTCCAATACTCCCCTGCTTTCTCTTTATAGATCTCTTTGACCCATAAAAGCAAACTAAGCCCTGGTGTAGATGAACGAGGATCTTGGATGACGATTTTAAAATCTTCTGGCATAGAAGCCAGTGCTTCAAATGACAATGGTGGGTTTTTCACCTTATTTGTATCATACACAAAAGCGACATAACTGTAATCATACGGTACAAAATAATCATCTGTATATACAACAGGCAATTCTAAATTTGAAGTATTCATATCATGTGCTTCAAAAAGTCCGGTTTTATTTGCAGCTTGTGCTATGTTGGTATCTAGTCCAAGTAAGATGTCTGCCTTGGTATTTTTACCTTCAAGCTGTATCTTCCTTAATGCCCCTATGGAACTGGACATTCCTACAAATTTAACCTGACAATTGTGCTTTTTTTCAAAAGCTTCTTTTATCTTAGGTCCTGGCCCCCAAGAGAAAGTAAATGAATCATAGGTGTAGATGGTAAGTGTAGGTTTAGTATCACTTGCTAATGAAGTGATACTAAGGAGTAGAGTTAAAAGTAAAGTTTGGATTGGTTTAAACATCGTGTATTATAACACAGATTAAAAATCGTATGCTACTGTAAAACCAAATGTTCGTGGTGCACCTAACTGTGTAAAACGTGAAAATTCATAGTCAAGTCTAGGATCTTGATCCCAGAAAAAACCTCTTACATAATAATCTTCATCTGTTATATTTTTTACCCACACAGTCGCTGTCCAATTATCATATGTATACTCTAAACTACTATTAAATAATGTATAAGAGTCTGATTTTTCATTATGTGTGTTAGAAAAATAATAACTTCCTTTACCTTCTGCATTGGCCCTAAACATCCAATTTTCAATGAACATATAGTTGATTCCTATATTATACTGATATTCTGGTGCATGTGCAGGTGCTCTACCTTCTAAAAACGAATCAGTAGGATTTCCCTCATCATCATATGCAACATAATCATCAAATTCTGACTTTAATAAACCCAGACTAGCATAAAGATGAATATTATCATTAGGATAATAATCAAGTTGAGCTTCTAATCCATAGTAATGTCCTTCTGCCGCATTACTCAAATAGTCAACCCAGTCTTGTGGTCCTAATGGTTCATATATTTTAACTTGTTGGTCATCTCGTTTACCATAAAAGAGATTGAATCGGCTGATAAACTTATTATCGAGATAACTAGAGTTCAACCCAACATCAAGATTCCATAAAGTTTCAGTTTCATACTCTTTATCTTCTGGTTTCAGGTTATTATCTGCATTCACACCACCTGGTTTATACCCTCTAGATAAACTCATATAATATAAATGATTACTATCTTGTTGATATTGCAGTCCTATTTTCCCACCATATAAATTTTCATCTGTAGAGATATTTATAGCATCTGAATCAGAATAACTTACTTCCCATTTTTCAGCTCTAAGACCTGTTGTAAGTGTTAACTTTGGTGTTAATTCACTGTCAAACTGAGCATAGATTGCTCTGTTTTTTGTTTTATATTCATTTGTAAAGAAAACATAGTCATCTCCTTTTCTACGATTTCTAGTTAAGTCTTCTGTATAGTTTTTAAGAAATACTCCCATAGTCCAATCAGTAGAATTATCAAAAATACGACCCTCTTCATCTGATACCAATCTTACATCCATATCTGTTTGCTCACGATCTCTAAGATATTGGTCAAAATAGCTATATCCTCCATACGATGTATCATCAAACTGTCCAACATATGACCAATCTTCATCATAACTATATTCAAGGTCTGAATCACTATGGCTTACCTTAGATACTAAATGCATCTTTGGATTAACTTGATAGGTTGATGTTAAAGAAAATGCATCTGTTTCTTGTTTATCTTTCCCTCGTTCATCTGAATTCGTTGTTCGTGTATTATCAAGGCTAAAAGCATCATACCCATTGTCAATATCAAGATGAATATAATTCAAGTCTATCGTATGATTATCAGAAGCAAACCAGCGAAGATGTCCTTTCAGTGTGAGTTCATCAATATTATTAACATCATCTTGACTTATTAAATTATCCTCACTATCAAGATACCAATTATCCATAAACCCATCACTAGTATTTTTATATACAGAAATTCTACCAAGTAGTGTATCTTCAATCAATGTACCACCTAAAGCAGCACCAAATGCTTTTGTATTGTAGTCACCTATTGTTGCTTCAATATGCCCTTCAGTCTCTTTTGTAGGTTCATTACTTTGAATGTTTATTACACCTGCCATACCAGTTGCTCCAAAAGTTGTTCCCTGTGGACCTCTTAAAACTTCTATTTGATTCACATCAAACAATGTAACACCTAAAGCACTCTGACTAAATTC
>NZ_JBFFOH010000056.1:0-13962 GCF_041562805.1 Sulfurovum sp.
ACCTCGACAGTGCCGTCTTTCGAAGCGCCGTCGACGACAATGTACTCAATGTTGTCATAGGTCTGCGAAAGCACCGACTCTATCGCCTCGGCGATGGTCTCTTTGTTGTTGTAGACGGAGGTGATGATGGATATTTTCATAGCACTAATATTCTATCTCTCAACTACTATATTACCCATTACCACCATATCCATGGTAGTTCTAGCAAAACAGGCATATGCCTCCGCGGGGGTGTTAACAATCGGCTCATTTTCATTAAATGAAGTATTTAGCAAAATAGGCGTGCCGGTTTTATCATAAAACTTTTTGATTAAACTATAGTATTTTGGAGAAATTTCTTGATCTACAGTTTGTAAACGGCCACTGCCATCGACATGGACTACTGCACTTAAATTCTCTTTTTTATCATCTTTGAACTGAAACACTTTTTCCATAAATGGAACGTTATCTACTTTTTCAAAATAATCGCCAGTAAACTCTTTTAAAATTGATGGAGCAAAAGGTCTGAATGGCTCTCGTCTCTTGATCTTTGCATTGATCAGTTCTTTTGCGTCATCACGAGTCGGATCACAAATGATACTTCTATGGCCAAGGGCACGAGGGCCAAATTCTGCTCTACCCTGAAACCAACCCACAACACCAGCGTTGATTAGGCAGTCAGTGACTTTATCATTTAACTCTTCATCACTCAGTTTCTTATATGAAATATTTTCAGCCTTCAAATAAGCTTCAATTTCATCATCACTGAACTTTGCACCAAAGTACGAGTCCATCATTGGTTCAATGCGTGGATTATCTAGAACTTGGTTATAAAGCCACAAAGCAGAACCGATAGCTGTACCGGCATCATGCCCAGCAGGTGGAATGTAAAGGTTTTCAAAAGTAGTATTTTCTAAGATCTTTCCATTAGCTACAGAGTTTTGAGCAACACCACCGGCAATACAGATGTTTTTAAGGCCTGTACGTTTTTGAAGGTGATTGAGAATATGAAAGATCAACTCTTCGGTTACCCGTTGAATTGACGCTGCCAAATCTTTATGAAACTGTGTCAGCTCTTCACCTTGCTCTCTCGGCTTACCAAATTTCTCAGTCATATAGTCAGAGTAAATCGGCTCTATAAATGGATCACCATCTTCCCAGCTCATCTGCACACCCTCTTTAGGATGTTTGAAATATTTTGTATTTATCTCAAAAAGACCGTTGTCTTTAAAGATGAGGACATCTTTGACCCTGTCAACCAGTGTTGGATTTCCATAAGGAGAAAGACCCATAACTTTGTATTCATCACCATAGTTTGCAAAACCTAGGTACTGGGTAAAGGCAGTATAAAAAACGCCTACAGAATGCGGATAGATCACACTGTCAAGTACCTCCATCTCAGTACCTTTACCAGTTCCGATCATCGTCGAAGTAAAGTCACCGAAGCCGTCAATAGATAAAATAGCTGACTCTTCAAACGGAGAAGCAAAAAAGGCACTTGCCATATGGCTACGGTGGTGTTCGACATTATGAACTTCTGCTTTTATTTCAGAAACATCAACACCAAGAGATTTTGCGAGTTCTTCTTTTACCGATGAGACTTTTTTAGTATTGGCCAGACGGTCTTTGAGCGTTTTAAAACTGACTAGGTTTTTAAGAGAATGGGTAATCTTTTTGTAAACGTTAGCCGAAGGGTCTCTAGATATTGTAATATGGTCTATTTGCGTAATATCAATACCGCATTCATCCAGACAAAACTTAATAGATTCACTCGGAAAACCTGCCCAATGCTTGATTCTTCTTATGCGTTCTTCTTCGGTCGCAGCGATAAGCTCACCATCTTTGAAAATACATGCTGATGAATCCCCATGATAAGCGTTTAGTCCCAATATATACATTTTTTATATCTCCTAATTTAGATTAAAATTTTTACAGAATTTGTGGTTTAAAAAAGCTCTTTAATCACTGTGTTTATACTTTTACCTTGCATTTTAGCCCGATTTCGAACCTCAAACACTTTTGCATCGATAACAAAACGGAACCAAAAGCTTTGCAAGACAAAAAAGACCAATCCTTGCTTGCCGTCAAGAAATCCTAAACGAACAACATAGCGGTAAAAGAAGTACATAAAGCTTCGTGAGAATTGCGGAGCCTTTTCAAAGATGTTTTGTTTTAACCAGCGTTTTCTCTCTATGGCGTTTCCGGTAAGCTTTGCTTCTACGTCACCTGTCTCTTTTGTGGTAAGAATCTCTATCGCCTCTTTAGTCGCCCAGCGGTTATGTGCTGTTATGAAGTCATCCAGGTTAGCTGCAACGGTGTTGATGATGTCTGCGTTAGGGACTTGCTTGACAGTACCATCTACTACAAAGTGCTGGTCGTAGGCTTTGTCTTCACATTTACCAAGTCTGCTTTTGAAGAGGCGTAAATGATAGTTAGGATATTGGTCGCCATGTTTTATCCATCTGCCCATGAAGATAGTTTTACGGCTAAACATAAACCCGTCGGCACTCTCTTTCTCTTTCTCAAAATCGTTTTTTATCCACTCCTGAAGTTCAGGTGTAATCGGTTCGTCTGCATCCAAGTTCAAAATCCATTCGGTGTTGAAAGGGTTGTTTGCTTGCGCCCAGTTGCGCTGAACAGAGTAGTTTTCAAACGGGTGCTGTTCATAGCGGACCCCCATTGACCTGACTATGTCCAAGGTGGTGTCGGTAGAGTATGAGTCCACGACAAAGATGTTTTCTGTTATATCGATGACGCTTTCGAGTACCGCGTTAATGTTCTGTTCTTCATTATATGTCAATACGATAACAGTCAGATTATTGTTCATTACTTCTCCACCATCTTGTCGAATACCTCTTTAAACTGAATTGCTATGTTTTTCCAGTCATATTTCTTTGCAAGCATCTTAGCATTAATACGCATTTGTTCTCTATCTTTTCCCAACATCTCAAGCATAGCTTGTGCCGTCTCTTCAACACTGTTGTTCACCCATTTTCCACAATCAGCCTCTTCCACCTCAGACCAAGGTGTTTGCTTACTGGCGACAATAGGTGTTCCTGCTGCCAAACTCTCAACATAGACATTCCCAAAGTTCTCATGATGAGAAGGTAAGACAAACAAGTCAGCATTAGCTAAAAAATCGATCTTATCTTGTCCACTAATATTTCCTACTAAAAACACTTTATTATTCAAGTCAAGCGCATCGATTTGCAGTTGAAGTTTTTCCCCTTCTCCTTCATCTTTACCAGCAATAAAAAGTTTAGCTGTCGGATATTGTTCCAGAACTTCAGCAAATGAGTCTACAAGGATATTAAAACCTTTGACCTTTTGAAGTCGTCCCATCGAAACAATGATCTTTCCTGTGTCAAACTTTTGTTTAGTATATTTTTCTATAAACTCTTGCTTAGTAAGAACAGAAGATGTTTGAAAAACTTCATACTCCGTACCGTTTGAAATAACCTCTACTTTAGCATTCGGAAAAACAGCTTGAATATTATGTTTTTCCTGTTGCGCTGTTGCATGCCATGTCACTTGGTAAGCAAATGGTTTTATAAACCAATTCAGCCATTTGCTCTTAAAACTATTACCATTATCCAAACACCAACTACCCAGCTGCCCCCGCGGTGAAAGTAAAGTTGGTTTATTAAAAAGTCGTGCAAATAAGAGAGATATTGGTGTCGGTGTATTGAAGACAGACTGCACATGTACAACATCTGCACTTTTTATGTCTTTCCAAATGTTCAAATATAACTGCAATGAAAACTTATCTACTTTTGTTTCATCATAATACTTAACATAGAAATCATCTTCGAACTTTTGCCATTTATTTGTCTCTACATCCAACTTAGAAGTCATATTTGTATTCGTTGTTGAAACCCTCACTTCGGTGCCATCTAATTTTGATATTTCTTGACATGTGTGGAGTGTTGAAAAGATCGGTCCTCCGTATACTATCGCTGGATAGAAAGATGGAATAATTAGGTTGATTTTCATTGGTTTTATTTGACCTTTATCTTAGTTTCATCTGTATATCTATCATTTAACAGTAATGCAAATATATAGAAAATCAGAAAAAACTTTAACAATGTCGGCAATAATCCAATTGAAGTACTATTAATAAGTGTAAAACTTAGCATAAAAGAAAGTAAATAACCCATCCAATATCTTGTGTCAAATACATTACTCAATAAAACAAGAATATATGCTATGAAAAATGGAATAATAAAAATACCATAAACACCCATATCATAATAGGATTCACCAGGGTGTGTAATGCCAACAGCCGTAGTCGTATTGAAACGAGACAAAACACCAATTTCTATTCCTATTTGGTTTTGATCTAAGCCAATAATCGGTTTATCTGGCCAAATAAACCTTGGAATAAGACCGATAATGTTATCCATATACTTCCAGCGAAATTCATCTGGAGCAAAGGGATATGTTTTAACTAAACGCGCTAATATAAATTGATAATTCAATCTATTTAGGACTGTATTGCTTTTCACAGCCAATGTGTCTTTTTCACCTTGTAATGTTGGTTGGAATTCTATAAAGTTATCTATCAAACTTTGTGTATTATGAATTCGATTATACATCATAAAATCAAATAGCACATTTATATTCAATACAAGTATAAATAGTCCAATAAAATATAGTTTACTTCTTTTCGATTGTAATAAAATCAATACAACTGGTATCAAGACCATAAATAGTTTTGCTTTTGATGTAGATAACATAGCAAAAATAAGAGATGTGATTATTACGATAAGCATCAAGATTTTTTCATTATTATTTAAGTTATTATTTTTAAATTTATAAGCGAAATAGAATAACACCAATATATCAAGTTGCTGAAGTACTTCAAGATTATTTATAAATGGGTATTGAGTTAGATCGATAATTTCGTACATAAACCATGCACCAATAGACACCAAGTACAACTTTGTCGCATAAGCTATAAAAAGAAGAGTAATGAGAATAAAGAACTTATATCCATTAAATAGATAGTACTTTACAAATCTTTTAGAATTGTGAATCTTAAATTTTGAAAATAATATGAGTGCAAATATTAAGACTATATCATAAATGAGTATTAATATATTAGTAATACTTAAATCGGAAGTTGTTAAAACCATATAGTTCATATAGTATTTAATTTCAAGAGGAGAATATAATAGCACGATAAACACTATAGGTAATATTATTGTTAATACCTGATAAAGAAAGAATATACGAATAGGAATACTTTGAAAAAGTTTAAATTTTTGAATAAAAACTATAAGAAATAGGTTGAGTAAGGAAATAAATGTTGGAATGAATAGTTCATTTTTCTGGATAATGTTGTAAATAATAAAAAGAAAACTCAAAGACAAGGTTAAATAGATAAAAAATGTCTTTAATTTCATATGTCTACTTGTAATGTTCTTCATTATACACGTAACCTTTTCCAAAGGTATGGCAAGGTGAAAATCATCATAACAAGCAATGAAATACTAAAAGAAAGACTAAGCATATAAGAGTCTGAATTAAAAAATATTATTGTAAAGTAACTTAAAATACCTACAATATTGGCATAAGTTATTTTTTCATTTTCTGCATGTCCATAAAAATATGACTTGATGTTTTCATACATTGGATATAACAAGGCAAATGGTGCCATCATTTTTAGATAGATTGCTCCATCAAGCCATTTTTCTCCCCATAGTGTATACAATAACCACTCCGGAAAAAAGAAAAAAAGTATAAATACTGGGATCCCAGCAATGAGTATAAAACCGTTAATATAGAAGAACCCTTTTTTAGACTCTTTACTATTTGCTGTTGAATGGGAATAAAATAGAAAAGCTATTTTTTGAGTAAATGAAGCCATAAGCCTATCATAGAGCATGGATAGGTAAAATATTTGGGAAACAAACCCTAGTGTATTAGCAGTATAGTATGTTCCGATAAATACAAATGGTAGCCGTTGATATAGAACGGAAGTACCTCTAGAAAAAAACATTTTAAATGAGTACTTGAAAAGTTGTTGAACTTCATCTCTATCAAAATTAAAAAAGTTTAGAGGAATATTTATATAGAATTTAGCAATAACAAAGATTAATAAAGGAGCGATTAATTCCCTAGTTAATAGACTATATTCGTTAGCACCCATAAATGCTGCGGATACTGCAAATACAATTGCAACAATTGTTGCAATCCCTGTAATTAAAGTAGCAGTTTTGAAATCAAGATTTTTTTCAAGTCTTGCTATGTAGATGGACGAGATACTTGAAAACCATCTAAATATTGTAATGAGGAAAATAAATAATGCAACTTCTTCTTGATAAAAGTAATAAATTGGATAGAGTGATAAAGAGGTAATAACCATTAATAGTAACCAATTTACAAAAGAAAGTGTGAGTGCAGAAGAAAAAAGTGTATCAGTTTCTTTAAAATGCATATAAGCCATTGGGACTGAAAACGAAAGGGCTATTTCAAGTAAGCCCTGTATTGATAAGACCAATGCCATTACTCCGAAATGTTCTGGCAATAATAAACGGGCAAGAGCTATTTGCCCCAAAAAATTTAAAGCAAAAAATATATATTGACTACCTGCTGACCATAATGAGGCAATTATATATTTTTGTTGTTTCATGAGGAGTTGCTTTATATTTTAATTAAAGGAAAATCGATAATTTGAAATATTTCCTTTATTCTGTGTTCATAAGTATGTTCCAAATGGGCACGTTTATGGGCATTTTGTGCGATTACCTTTGCCTCATCTTGATGATTTAAATAATATGCTATTTTTTCAATTAGTTCAGCAGTAGTGCGATAAAAAACAATTTCTTTGTCTTCTTCAAAATAATCTCTGATAATGTTTTTTTCATCACATATTTGAAAGCCTCCACATCCTGCTATTTCAAATAATCTACAATTACCAGCACTTACCTCACTATAATGTAATGTATTTAAATTGATTTTACTTCCATAGAACACTTTACTTTTTGCTTGCATTGTCACATATCTTTGACTATGCTTTTTTTGCCATTCTATACCCATCCACTTTGGTATGTTTCCAAAAATATCAACATCAAATCCTGCACTATTTATTTGCTCTATAATTCTTGCCCGATAAGGGTATAATGAACCGACTATAGATATATCATACTCCCCACCAAACGTCATATTTTCAGGTAGTTTGTGTACATCTGGGTTCATACATTCTGGCAAAAGAAATACTTTAAGATTCGCTTTGTCTTTCATAAATGAGTACATATACTTATCTTTTACAAACCATGCATCAAAATCAGAAATAAATACATCCCCTCGTTGAAGGTTCACCATGGCATCCCCAGACCAAAAAACTACTTTTGCATTAGACTTTTTTTTTATAGTATTAATAACATGACTTGGTATATTACGAAGAACTACAATAATTAACTCTGGTTCGAAAGCTAAAACATTATTAAGTAAACGCGTATATACAAAATCATTAAACTTATTAGATAGTTTAAGAGCGTATCCAAACAAACTTGCCGGAAAAACTTTTTTATCAATTTGAGTTGTTAAAGGAATGTTTTTTACGTCATAGCCCATCTTTTGTAATGTATAATGGATATGCCAGTTCAATGAGTCAATTGGTATATCTCCAAGCAGTGCTATTCTTTTCATTTTATCTTTTATCCAATAATCTTTTTCATTTTTGCTCTAAACTTATCAAATGCAAATGTGTTTTCAACATATTGTCTTGCATTTTCACTAAAAACATTTATCAAATCTTCATTCTGATACAGCTTATTTACTATTTCTAAAAACTGTACCTCTGACTCAGGGTCAATTACAAAACCATTCACCTCATTTGCATTTGAAGCCACAGCCTCCAAAGACCCATCTTGGTCACCTGCAATAATTGGTTTTCCACATGCTGATGCTTCAATAAGCCCTAATGGCAATCCCTCTCCTTCGCCATCACCAAATGTACTAAGTAATACAACTACATCTGCAAGATTATAAAAATCAACCAACTCATCTTCTGGAACTCTTCCTGCAAAATATACCCGGCTTTCTACACCTTCCTGCTTCACTAATTCTTTAAACCTCTGATCGTACTTGCCCCCACCTACAACAACATAAATAATATCACTGCTCAATTGTTTTAATGAACGTATGACAATTTCATGTCCTTTGTTGCGCTCTAGTCTCCCTATGGTCGACAAAATAAACTTATCTTTTGGAATATCATATTTATTAAAAAGTATTTCACTTTTTTCGTATGGTTTAAACTTCTCCGTATCAACTGGATCGTAAAGTAATTCCATATTATCTGTGCTGTATTCAAAATTATTTTCTATATAGTTCAAAATAAAATTACAATCACCTATTAGTTTATCTGAGTTCAGAAGACCAATTATGTCGCGCTTCTTTAAACCACTCCATATTTCAAGTCCATAAACATTTGTCATGTAACGCACGCCAAATAATTTTTTTGCTAAAAGTGCAATGATTGATAGCTGTACATGAGTAGAGATCAAAAGGTCTATTTTTTCTTGTTTTACAAGTTTTAAAACTTGGTAGGCATATTTGATCTTGCCAGTTAAGCTTGCACCTTCACCAATATAATTAATATCAATATTTTCTTCAAAAATATTATCTTCTTGTTTTGGAGATAAAGCACAAACATAAACATTCTCGTCTCCATAGAGTTCCACTAAAGCCTGATACTGATAACGACTATAACGCTGGATACCACCTTTAGAAAAAAAGTCTGTGGCCATTAATAAAACTTTCACTCAATCTCCTCTAAATCAAATCTATTTTTTGTCTTTTTTGCTGGATTACCACTAGCAAATGAATTTTCTTTAATTGTTGTCATTACAACTGAATTTGGAGCGATAAAAGAATTTTCTCCGATAGTTACTCCTGGCAATACAATACTATTTAAACTAATTCCAACATTTTTATTCAAAACAATAGGGGAAGATAAGTAGTATGGATTTTTTAAGGGTGAAAAAGTCACTAATTCCGATTTATTTGTCGGATTACTGGGTAAATTAGATAATGTATAAAGTTTTACATTCGCACTAAAACCACAATTATCATCGATAAACAAACCTCCATGTGCCTGAAGTATACAAAAGGGAGCAATATGAATATTATCCCCCATGTGAAGTATTCCTGGTGATAATTTAAAATTTTTATTTACTTTAAGTTTGGAATTTTCTTTGCCTAAAGAGTTACTCTTTCCTGCTATAAGCAAACAATTTTTATCAATCCAAACATTATTACCAATATACATAAACTCAGGTCTTTCAAAAATCACACCTTCATCAATGTAAACATTATCTCCACATGATGCAAATCGCTGTTTATAATATAGATATCGTAATTTTCTTCCAAGAGGACCACTAATGTTTCGTAGTAACCCTTCAATCAGACCCAAAAATATTGCTTTGATCATAATGCTTTATTGTGCTTTCAACAAAGTCTTAATTATTTGTGCAATTTCAATAATGTCATCTTCTGCAAGATCATAATAAGATGGAATATTAATCCCTCTCTTGTATACCTTTTCAGTGACTGGTCCAACACTGTTTTCTTCATACATCGGCATAAAAGAGACAGGATAGAAATATGGACGAGAATCAATTTTAAGTTCTTTTAATTTCATCATAAACTGATCACGTAATTCTTCAGTAAAACCATCAATTTCTAAACAAACCATCCAATATACATTTTTAGCCCATGAAGCAGAAGGATTTAACCGTATACCTTGAACCCCTGCTAATTCACGTTCATAAATAGAATAGATGGTATTTTTCTTTTCTAAAATTTCATCAATTCGCTCAAGTTGAGCAACTCCCAGTGCTGCTTGCAGGTTTGTCATGCGATAGTTAAACCCTATTTCAGTATGCCAATAACGCTTTTCTTTTGTCATAGCATGATCACGAAGGTATTTCATCCTTTCATATAAAGCTTCATCATCAGTCGTGATCATACCGCCTTCACCAGACGTAATAACTTTATTTCCATAAAAACTAAAGATGGTTGCATGACCAAACGAGCCGACTCTTTGCCCCTCTATCTCAGCACCATGTGCTTCTGCAGCATCCTCTATTACCTTAAGTCCATGCTTTTGAGCAATTTCAAGTATCTTAATCATATTTGCTGGATGTCCATAAAGATGAACAGGAATGATTGCTTTAGTTTTTTCAGTAATAGCAGCTTCGATTGCATCTGGATCTATACAAAGCGTACTCTCTTCAATATCTACCGTTACAACTTTCGCACCAGTGTATGCCACAGCATTTGCCGTAGCAATAAAAGTCAGATCAGGAACGATTACTTCGTCTCCTTCACCTATACCCATAGCCACAAGGACCAAATGTAGTGCTGTAGTACCGTTTGAAGTTGTCATAGCATATCTGACACCGCAATAATCAGCAAAGTCATCTTCAAAACGGTTAATATAGTGCCCGAGTGACGACACCCATGTTGATTTAACGGCATCAGTTACATAGTCAATCTCTTTTTGAGTAATACTTGGTTCTGAAATTGGTATAAATTTATTCATTATAATCTCCAGGTAGGACTGTCAACAATCCCTTTAATGTCTATTATTACTGGTTCACTTGTGCTGATGTTGTCATAGTCACTTCGTTTTAGTTCTTTAAACTGTTTATGCCCAACAGCCACGATAACAGCATCATACTTTTTATCACTTTTCAAAGGATCAGATATAAAAGTGAAATTATTCTGTGTAATGTCTTTCGCCTCGATCCACGGATCGTAAGCATCAATACTACAACCATAGTCATTTAACTCATTAAGAATGTCGAACACTTTAGAGTTACGAATGTCGGGACAGTCCTCTTTAAAGGTCAGCCCCATTACTAAGACATTGGCACCTTTGACCTTCTTGTCATGTGCGATCATCTCTTTAATGGTACGTTCTGCGATGTACTTACTCATACTATTGTTGATCTGGCGGGCGCCAAGGATAAGGTTTGGTTTATAGCCTAACTCTTGTGCCTTGTGGGTCAAGTAGTAAGGGTCAACACCGATACAGTGACCTCCTACAAGACCAGGTGTAAGTTTAATGAAGTTCCACTTGGTTGCTGCAGCATTGATGACCTCCGTCGTGTCAATTCCCATAGCATCAAAGATAAGGGCAAGCTCATTGATAAGTGCTATGTTGACATCTCTCTGAGTGTTCTCGATAACCTTGGAAGCCTCTGCAACTTTAATGGATGATGCTAGGTGTGTACCGGCAGTAATAATACTTTTATACAGGTCATCCACCTTTACAGCAATCTCAGGAGTTGACCCTGAAGTAACTTTAAGGATTTTTGTCACTGTATGTTCTTTATCACCCGGATTAATTCGTTCCGGAGAATAGCCAGCAAAAAAGTCCTCGTTAAATTTAAGCCCAGATATCTCTTCCAAGATAGGCACACAAACCTCTTCAGTTACACCCGGATAGACAGTAGACTCATAGATGACAATGTCATCTTTTTTAAGAACTTTTCCAACACTTTCCGAAGACTTAATCAGCGGTGTTAAGTCTGGTCGGTTGGAGCTGTCTATCGGTGTTGGTACCGTGACAATGTAAATGTTGCAGTCGGCGATCTCATGGAGATCGGCAGTAAACTTCATACCGCTTGAAATAGCTTCATTTACCTGCTCTTCACTGAGTTCAAGTGTACGGTCAACACCGTTGTTAAGCTCATCGATTCGCCACTGTGCAATGTCAAATCCTGTAACTTCGTACTTCTCGCTGAAAGCATGTGCCAACGGTAGACCTACATAACCCAGTCCAATTACAGCTATTTTATCAATTATCATTATCTATCCATCCTTGTTCTTTCAATTTATCTATATATGTTTTGATCTTTCTTTTTGGATGCCAACCAAGTGCCTGTGTTTTGGCACTGACAACATCTGCTGTCATTCGATTGCCTTTACGTTCGGGCAACATCTCGATCTCTCCACCAAACATCTCCGCAATCTCTTTGATGGTATAAGCTTCGCCGCTACCAATACCAAACTCATCACCATAACCATTTTCACCAACAAGTACGAGACCATCAATGATGTCATCAATATGAGTAAAGTTTCTCTTTTGAGTTCCTGGACTGACAATCGTTAAGTTCTCACCATTCTTCCGTTTCTCTTTAAAAAGAGCAATCAATGTTGCATATTTACCAGTTTGGATCTCTCTTGGTCCATAGACGTTGTAAAAGTAGGTAATAGCAAAAGGGACGTTAAACCATACACCATAATTCATCACGAGCTCAGTATTGGTCGCTTTTGTCCATGCATAAGGAGATGCACTTCTTCCTAAACCACCGTCACCAAACTTCGTCGAGCTACCCGCATACAGTATTTTGCAGCCAGCCTTTCTCACAAATTCTAGAACGGCGAAAATACCATCTTTATTATATTCCCATACTTTTTCAATATCGTCAAAACTCTGTTCGACTCTTGAATATTCTCCAAGGTGGTAGACCATATCTGGCCGAAAGGTCACTAAAGTAGCAATATCTTTTGTGTTCCCTTTGATATATGTGACCTTGTCAACATGGTTGTTTTCACTACCAGTAAAGTAATTGTCAAGAGAATAGACATCATTACTTTCGTCTTGGGCTAGTCTTTCACATAGATGACTTCCAACAAATCCAGCGCCACCTGTTACTAAGATCTTTTTGCGCATTATTTATCACTCCCAAAAACATCTCTAGTATAGACCTTGTCTTTGACATCAACGATACTGTCAGAAAGTCTATTGGCGACGATGACATCTGCCCTGCTTTTAAAATCGTCTATGTCTTTTATGACTTTCAGACCTTCGAACTCGTTCTCTTCAAGAACCGGTTCGTAGATAACGACTTCGACCCCTTTCTCTTGCAGCTTTTGGATAATACCTTGCACAGCAGAACTTCTAAAGTTGTCAGAGCCTGTTTTCATAATGAGACGGTAGATGCCGACGACTTTCGGGTTTTTTACCAATATCTGGGAGGTTATGTACTCTTTTCTTGTCTCGTTGGCATCGACGATCGCCCCTATGAGGTTGTTTGGAACGTCTTTAAAGTTGGCACGCAGCTGCTTGGTGTCTTTTGGAAAGCAGTAGCCCCCGTAACCGAAAGAGGGGTTGTTGTAGTGGGTACCGATGCGCGGGTCGAGACCGACGCCTTCGATGATGTCTTTGGTGCTCAGATTGAACTTTTCGCTGTAGGAGTCCAGCTCGTTAAAGTAGGCCACACGCATGGCAAGGTACGTGTTGGAGAAGAGCTTAATGGCCTCGGCCTCCGTGCTGTCCGTAAACAACACCGCCACATCTTTTTTAATGGCACCACGCTCTAACAGACCCGCAAAGACCATCGCCCTGTCGCTCTTTTCGCCGACAATGATGCGGCTCGGGTAGAGGTTGTCATGCAGGGCGTTGCCCTCGCGCAGGAACTCAGGGGAGAAGATGATGTTCTCCGTTGCAAACTTCTCTCTTACCGACTTAACATAACCGACCGGGATCGTCGACTTTATGACCATCGTCGTCTCCGGGTTTATTGCCAGAACATCGGCGATGACATACTCTATGGACTTGGTGTTGAAAAAACCCGTCTCTTCGTCGTAGTCGGTAGGCGTAGAGATAATGACATAGGCAGCGCCTTCGTAGGCCTCTTTTTTGTCCAAGGTCGCTCTAAAGCTTCCGCTGAACTTTGAATTGCCGGAGCTCATCTCCGTAAGGTACTCGGAGATCTCTTTGTCTTCGATAGGGGAAAGACCCTTGTTGAGCATCTCCACTTTTTCCGGAATGATGTCAAGCGCCACCACCTCGTTGTGCTGTGACAACAAAATGCCGTTAGACAGACCTACGTAACCTGTTCCTGCGATCGCTATTTTCATCTACTCTCCTACATATATATTCGCGATTATATCTAGTGCCCCATTAAAACCGTGTTAGGAGAACAGAAGGGAACAGAAAGATTACTTCTGGCAGAGGGGAAT
>NZ_JBFFOH010000057.1:0-13568 GCF_041562805.1 Sulfurovum sp.
AAGCCATCGCACCATTAAACTGAAAGTCTCCAAACTCAGGTTTGGTCGCTTCAGTGACACTCATAGGCTCGTGTTCTATGCCCGCTTTTATAAAAGCTTCTTTGATCACGTTATTGATTTGTAATTTTAATTTCATAGGTTTTCCGTCATAGTTAATATGGAATTGTAGTAGAAAATAGCTTCATAGCTATTTGGAGGGATACTATCAATACTGAGTAACAAGGTACTCAGCATTAAAATTAAGCGTTTTCGCTTTTTTTCTCTTCTGTTGGAGCTTCAACTTTTGGCTCTTCTTTAGAAGCGATCTCTTTAGACTCTTCTTCATCATCATCTTTAATTGCTTTCTTGAAGTCTTTAATACCTTTTCCCATACCTTTTGCAAGATCTGGAATCTTCTTTGCTCCAAAAAGAAGCACAACAATCGCCAATACGATTAGTAATTCTGGCATACTTGGCATACCCATGTCAATCCTTTATATTTCGCTACACTGAGCATTAATTTCAATAATTATACTGCAATATGTTTAAGCTAACCATTGTGCAACAAATTTTTCTTCATCTTCTGTACTTTGTTTCAATCTAGCAGCTTTTGCGACGATCACAAATTGCCTTGCTGCCTCATCTACAGTATCATTGATGATAGTAAAGTCATATTCGCCTACAGCTTTTATCTCACCTTTTGCATTTTCAATGCGTTTGACTATAACAGATTCATCATCTGTACATCGTGCTCGAAGCCTTGTCTCCAATTCTTTCAGGGTTGGTGGTGTGATAAATGCAGAGGTCGTAATATCATTCATCTTTGCACGCACAAGTCTATGCCCCTGTACATCAATATCAAATATAACCAGTTTACCCTCTTCTAAGGCTTTCCTTACAGGCTTGAGTGATGTACCATAGTAGTTACCATGCACCTCTGCATACTCAAGAAAATTTTCCGCTTTAATGTCTTCTTCAAAACTCTCTTTGCTGACAAAAAAATAATCTTTACCATCTTCTTCCCCCACTCTAGGGGCACGCGTGGTTGTCGATATAGAAAAATAATATTCACCTATCTCATCTGCTGCTGCGTTGATAATCGTACTTTTACCCGCACCGCTTGGTCCTGAGAGCACTAAGATAGCACCTTTTTGCATTACTTATCATCCTCTAATTTTATTTTGATCTCTATCTTTTTACCTTTTAAAAACTTTTTTATTTTTTTAGGCGTTAACTTACTGATAGCTCTGTCCATTGCTTCTTCTATCTGTGCAAGTTCCTTTGGACTAAACAACGTCTCATTGTTCTTTTTACTTTGTTTTGTCTTCTTAGATATGTCATCCACTACGATACTTAATTCTTCTACTATCTCTAATCCATCAGCGATCAGCTGCTCTTTGATGACCTTCACTTTACGTGCTTCATATTCATCGTCACTCAAAGGTGCCACATCGTTCATTTCTATCTCATCATCCATATCTAACAATGCTTTGATTTTTTCTATCTCACTACTGTTAAGTATCTCCGTACCTGCATTCTCTTCGAGCTCAAAAATATCATCCGTTTCTTCATCGTCTATAGGCAAAGGAAAAATATCAGGTAGTACTTCTTCCTCTTTTGATAAAGGGAAAATAGAAATATTTTCCTCCTCCTGCTCCTCAATGATCTCACTCATATCAACACTTTCGATCACATTCATAATTTGTGAAGGCAAAAATGGCTTTTTAATGGTCTCATCGAAACCTTTAACTTTCTCTTCATTATAAGAGATAAAAACTTTTTTTCTTATGCTTCCATCCTCAAGTAAAACATCAATATCATCTACATAAGAAGCATCATCTACAAACAGTATGTCATACCTGACATCTTTCATATCATCTACACGCTTCACTTCATCCAACCCAATATGCACATCACGCGTACAAAGTGCAAGCATTCTAGAAACAACCGGATTGTCGTTAATGAGCAAAATTTTCATAGATGGGGACTCCCTAAAGTTATTGGTATCATTGTAATATAAATTTGGTTAGGGCTTGATTTTTGTACTTTGAAGGAGATCTAGAAACCTAAACTAGTGGATTCTTTTTAATTAGGTTAACGAACCATTTAAATTTAAGATGATATGACATTGACTTCCTTGTACATAATGATACAGAGTGCTTTCGAAAAATACATAATAAAATCGATGAAGAAAACCTTATAAAATATATAACTTTATAAGGTTTTCTCTTGCATTAAAATAAAGAATTTAATTAACTCTAACTATTTAATTCTATTGCTTTTTTAACACAAGAGTCTAATGAAGTGGTATCAGAAATTACAGGAGTAATATTTGATGGAAAATATTGAGCTGTTGTATTCCCTATTGATATGGCTTTGTAACTTTCATCCCAAGATATATTTTTAAAAAAACATTCAATAGTAGAGGGTGAAGAGAATATAATAGTTGAATTTTTAGGTAATTTTACTTTTTTGTCAAACGGTTTACAGACAGTTTGATAGACTATTAATTCATCACATTCAATATCATTTGTATTTAAAATGTTTACAATATCAGAGACGACTGTAGATGCTCTAACATAAAGAAGCTTTTGATGTTTAAATTTTTTTACGATCTCTAATGCAAACTGATCTCCATGTTTTTCTTTTCCCACAAACTTAAGGTTTCCCCCTAAATGCTTAACTATTTTAGCCGTTTGAGGAGCTATAGCATAAGCCGGCTTTTTTTTCCAAGTTTTATCAAAAGTATCAAGAGCATAAATTGCATTTTTGGATGTAAAAATCAAAGCATCATAAGTCGAAAAATCAACATCTTGTTTTATAGGTTGAATCTCAAATACAGGTAAGTTTTTTGCCCATTTCACTTTTTTATCACTTAAAATATATATATTCATCTTACGGTTCCTTATGTTTGAGACAGTAGACTTAAAATATCTTTTTATTTTATTGAATAAGGTATCTGAATCTGCTATAACAATAGATTTATTCTCATCAATAAAGAAATTGATATGGTTTTTACTAAGCGTATGAGTGATTTTTATCAATTCCGTAAAAGTATAGTCTGCAGGCCAATTTTTATCTAATATTAAAAGATTCATTTTTGGATCATATTCATAATATATTAAATTTAATGGTTCCAATATATTTTTCATTTTTTTCATTACTTTGTTATCCTCTTATTGAAACTGTACTATACTACATTAAGTTAAACCGCATTACATTCATTATTAAAATATTTAGGAGTAGACATGAAATATCTTTTACAAGTGGATTTTCCTCATGCAGGACCGTTTAAAGAAGAGTTCACAGAAGCATTTACTGATTTGGCTAAAGACATAGCAAATGAAGAGGGCCTAATCTGGAAAATTTGGACAGAAAATGAAGAAACAAAAGAAGGTGGAGGCATTTATCTATTCGATAATCTTACAGACGCAAACAGATATTTGGATAAACACACTCAAAGATTAGAGTCTTTTGGGTATTCAAATATTAGAGGTAAAATCTTCAATGTTAATGAGGCTCTTAGCTTGATAGATGGGGCACCTCTTTAGCATTTATAAGGGTGTATAACTATGGACAATAGTTACATTTGTCTGCAAGTGACTTTCGTATTTTCTCTACAACAATGCCTATAGTCACAAGCGTAACTAATCCAATAAAGATTGGTTCAACGGAATACATTGTAAACTGTCCCTGAATCACAATAAAATAGTTCGCTCCAGCTGGAGGATGAATTACATTAAACAAATGCATAAACATTATTGTTGCTCCAAGACCAACACCTACTGATAACCAATTCCCACTACTGTAATGTAAAACAATAAATCCAACAAATGTAGCAATGAAATATCCAGCAAAAACATTTATGGGTTTTGAAAAACGACTATCAGGTACGCTAAAGAGTAAAACTGCTGTTGCCCCAAATGGGGCAATTATCATCATATAACCTACTTCTTCAGCAACTAATCCTATGACTGATAATGCAATAAGTGCTCCAATACCTGTTAAGGTACTGTCTATAATGTGATTAAAGTATTTTTTTTTACTTTTGCTCATAGAGCTCTTGCTCACGTTTCATCAAGATGTCACCTAAAAAATTGTAGGCTTCAATCCATGCTTTCTTATGATCCTCAGTAAGATCATCTCCTAGAACATCACCCATGGCTGTAATTAAAGAATCTCCAACCATTGGATAGTGAATTGGAAGAACATTGGTCGCTACATGGGTTGTAGCCATTTTTTCCACAGCACCGGATAAAGCTCCAAGGTTATCAATATTACCAGCAAACGCTGCAATAGCACCTGCCAATTTTTTGTGTTGATCACTTTGCGCATTTTCGAAAAGAGGTTTAGTCTCAGGATATTTACTAAAGAGAATTTCATACATACGAGTTGTAATCTTTTCAGCATTTTCCCCAACTAAGGGGATTGTCTCTTTAACAGATGTAATTGTAGTTTGTGATAAGCTCATTTTGCTTCCTTACTTTTTATTTTCATCGACATTCTACAACTACTACCTTAAAGTAGTATATTGTACAATCTAGAAAATCAATAGAAAGTAGCCTATTATTATTTATAAGTTACAATAGAATAATTTAATTTTATAGGGTATTTATGCATTTTTCCAAAACAACTGAATATGCCATTCGCGTTTTATCATATTTGCATCGATACTCATCAAAACCTCATTCAGTTTCTTTTTTACATAAAGAATTAGAACTACCGTATAAATATTTAACCAAACTTATGACAGAACTTGTAAAAAAAGGCTTAGTCAATGCTTCAAAAGGTCGTTATGGTGGATTTAGTCTTGCAGTAGATTCTGAAAAAATATACTTATGTGATATTCTTGAAGCCATAGGAGAATCGTCAGAATCCGATCGATGTATTTTGGGTTTTGAAATGTGTGATGCTTCAAACCCATGTTCACTGCATAATCACTGGCTGGAACCTAAGATGGGTATTGAAAAGATGTTAAAAACAACTTCTTTGGATTCTCTTGTGAGGGATAAAGAAACAAAATTCTAATTCTGCGGCTGACGGCCTTGAGTCTATAATATTAATCATAAATATAGACCTAATGTTCTGGCTTATTCTTTTTGACAATATTTCCAATTCTACATATAACCTCCAAAACCTTATAAAATATGTTAGATTATAAGGTTTCCAACAAGAAGCTAGAAAAAGAATCTTTAGTCTACCTAAATGTAACTTTTGCGATATTCATCTATGAAAAAGGTGTGGTAGTTGATACCTCCCAAAAGTATTGAGCTTTTCTTCCAGATAGACATGCCTTTTTCAGACACTTCTTTCATTCTCCCGAAGGTTTTCATTACACAATTAAAAAATGTTTGTGTGCTCAAAAAGAATTTTGAATCCCAATCCAATAAGAATTAAGCCTCCAAGAATTTCAGCTTTAGCTTCGAGAATAGAACCCAATTTTTTTCCAATGTATACTGCCCCTAAACATAAGACAAATGTCACCAGTGCGATAATGCCTGATGCTATAAAAATATTAGTTTGTAGAAAAGCAAAAGTTACGCCAACCGCCATTGCATCGATACTGGTTGCTATCGCCAGAGCAATAAGGGTTTTATTGGAAAGATCGGTTACCTCTTCATCAAATTCATTTTTGTATGCTTCATAGAGCATCTTAGCTCCCAACCCTACAAGTAATACAAATGCAATCCAATGGTCATATGCTTGAACATATTGGGAAAAACTTATTCCGATTAGATATCCAGCCAAAGGCATAATTCCCTGAAAGATTCCAAAAACAAATGCTATAAATAGAATTTCTGGGAAAAGAAGTCTTTTATGTTTTGAACCCATTGCAATTGAGACGGCGACTGAGTCCATTGCAAGTGCAACAGCAAGAATGAGAAGCATTTCCATCAATATATCCTGTAAAAAAGTGTGAGATTATAGCATAGTCTTTGATATTAAATTGCAAATATATTTAGAGTTTCCATCCACTTGTTTTAATTATAAAACCTCTATTTCCCCCCGATGCAGTAAAACTATTCCCTTTTGTTCTAAGTCTTTAAGTATGCGACTTATTACAACTCTTGAACTTCCTAGTTCTATTGCCAATTGTGCATGTGTTATTTCTATGAGCTGGTTGGGTTGTTTTTTAAGCCATTCAATGATGCGTGTATCTAAGCGTTTAAATTTGATGTCATTGATTAGACTTGTAAGTTCCTCAAAACGCAGTTGGTATAAAGAGAAAAGATAATTTTGGTATATATCACTCATTTTACTTAGCATTTTAACACTATGCGCATCTATAAGATAGCCTGTAATGTCTGTTAGTGTTTCGGCAGAAGCTACAGCGTTTGTACCTGAAAGAAGAGAGGCAGTATTGACGATGCACTGCTCTCCTGCTTTAAGTGTATATAGGGTTATCTCTTCTATCGTGTCTGACTGTGTATAAAGACGTACTTCACCAGAAGTAAGCCATAAGATGTTGTCACAGATCTCACCTTGGTAAAAGAGTAAAGTATTTTTAGGGATGGATACAGGGAGTATATGATCTTGCAAAAATGCAAGTGCGTCTGGTTCAAGTTTTTCTATAAAGGAATAAGCGGCTAATTGCATAATTACTCCGTGCTATATTTTTATAACTATAGCACGTAAAGACTTATTTAGTCGTTTTTAGTTTTGCATCCAGTATTGATACCGAGCAGTGCATAAGGTGGGCACCATCCTATAATAGCAGTAAAGAGAAGCACTCCACCTACAACATCAGCAATGATATTACCATTCATCACGCCCCAAGCAATTGCTGCTGCACCTACTACCACTCTAATTGTTCTATCTGTTTTTCCTACGTTACATGTCATAATATATCCTTTCATTGACTTATGTAAATTTATTATGCCACGTAAAAGTGTCCCTGTCTGTAACATAAGTTACATAGAGTTAATTTGTTTATTTCAAAACCTTATAAAATAGTCAATTATCTACTTTAGATAAATTATGTTAATCACAAAAATTTTCTTAGATCAGTTCAAAACTGTTAATAGTGATTTAATCAAATAGTATATATAATAGTTTTGTTAGAGATAAAAAATATTTTAAATACTATTTATTGTGCCAAACTTGTTGTGAAGCAGGGACGGAAAGCCATGGGTCTTGAAGAGTAAGATCGCCAGGTTGCTAAATGCCCTATGGGACTTTACTTCTATTGTTCTGCTTTTTTTCTTGTTTATCCAAAAAATTTTATTATATCAATTATCAATCTTAGGAGAAACTATGAAAAAAATGATTATGACCGGGTTAGTATGTCTAAGTGTATGTATCCCTTTACAAGTATCAGCACAGTCTTTGCTTGAAAGAGTTGTAGTAGATGTTATTTTAGGTGTTTATGATAAACCGAAGTACCAAGATGAGAGACCTTACTATTTATACAATAACAAATACTATTATGGTGGTGAGTTTAGAAATGGACAGTACTACTATGAGGGTAGAAGATTGGATGGCGGTCGCTACTATGAGAGAGGGTACTATGATCAGTATAAAAGAAATTATAGTTATTTTGATAAACCTAGGTATCAAGACGATAGACCGTACTACTTTTATAACAACAAGTACTATTATGGTGGTGAGTTAAGAAATGGACAGTACTACTATGATGGAAGAAGACTGGGTGGTGGCCGCTACTATGAAAGAGGATATCAAGATCACTATAGAAACGACTACAAAAAAAAGGCCAAGAAAGCTAAGCATCCAAACCATAAAAATGGCTATTACAAGCATAATAAACACTATCTAGGTGAACATCAGCATGACTATTATGGTGAGAAGCATTACTCTGATGATCGTAAAAAAAACAAAAAGAATAAAAGTCATAAGAAGCCTAACAAACATGAGAGGTAGTTGAGTACTCTTCCTGCTCATTGCTCTCGCTCTCGATGGAAGTCTATATGTAGTGTTTAAGGAGTGAATAACACAACAAAATAATGTACACTTTCTTTAACCTTTCCAATTCTAACAATAAACCCAAATTGTTAAATACTTTTCATGGAGGAACTGTAGTTAGGGATATTATAAAAACTCTGGTAGTAAGTGGGAGTTTCGAAAAACTTAAAGTATCTAACAATGATGTCAAATGATGTGTATTAGCGGCAGAGTCGCTCTTCTAGAATGGTACACCCATCAGGATTCGAACCTGAGACCTTCGGTACCGCAAACCGATGCTCTATCCAGCTGAGCTATGAGTGCACATTTAAAATGTAGTAGCGATATTTAGAGCGCAATTATAGCCAAAAAATCTTTAAATTACTTTCAAAAACACTTTTAGATATCAAGTAAGTGCATAGGAGCAAATAGTTCAAGCGCTTTAGGGTTGGAAATAAACGTATGATTGTATGGATGTTCCAGTTCTATCGTGTCAAATTTATCCAGTAAAAATAGTTTCTTTAAGTCCTTCGCGTGTGTGCCAAATAAGATTAGTTTTGGTGCATCATCCTCAAGTGAGTTTAAAAGTGTTTGTACAAAAGGCTTCCATGCTTTTACATGTTTTTTAGTACTTTCCTTGTCTGTAAATATAAGTGCTGTATTTAAAAGAAGTACCCCATTCTTTTCAAAATTACGCCGCAGCTCATCTATGGAATCGATCAATTGTGTTTTATCTAACTTACTTATAGCTTCTTGTGAAGTATCATCTGATGCCAATCTCTTACTTGCAACAAGTGCCATTTTCATAAAATTACGCAGGCTTGTGGCACGATTAACCTCTTTACTTAATCCAGAGTTTGAAAATAGATTCTCTACCTTGGTATCGATAAAGGCATATCCACCTGCACTCTCTTTTCTCGGGTAAGGATCCTGACCAAATAAGATATATTTGACTTTCTCTTTAGAAAGTGTATTAAAGGCGTTGAAGTAGTTTTCCTTAGAAGGAAAATAGCTTTTGTCTTCTTCTAAAAATCTTTGATAATCTACCTCAAGAGAGGCATAGGCTTTAGCTAAAATTGTCTCCCAAGAGCTTTTGGACATTAGTCTCTCTTTTTAAGTTTATCAAACTTAATGATCAGTTCTATTTTGCTTACCGGTATACCCAGTTTCTCAGAGACAGAAGCTTTACTCTCACCCGAGTTGATAAGTTCCATCACATCATCAAGAGAAGAGAAGTTTTCTATCACATCTTTCACAGCAACACGTGACGCCTCATAGTTTGATATAGTGACATTTTTCACATCCAATATCTCGTTTAACTTTTTATTCTCTTTTGCCAATTTACTATTTTTACTTACGAGCATTAATAGTATGATAACCAACAGTGCCAATAGCGATAAAACTGTTATATCCATCATTTGCATTTTATATAACCTCCATGATAATTAAAATTAAAAAAACAAACCCTAAATAACCATTCACTGTAAAAAAAGCTTTGTCAATTTTTGTAAAGTCTTTGTTGACAATGTAATGTTCATAACTCAACATAATAGCAGAAAAAAGTACTGCCAATTTAGCCCAATAACCTAATCCTGCTGTCACTACAAAATACGCCCAGAAAACAATGGCTAAAAAGTGAAATACCCTTGCAATCCACATCGTCTTATTTGCGCCGAACTTCGAAGGAATAGAGTGCAAATTATTGGCTTTATCAAATTCCATATCTTGCAGAGAGTAGAGTAAGTCAAACCCTGCCACCCAAAACATCACCCCTATAGCCAAGTAAACAGACCAAAGTGTTATCTCTCCACTTACAGCTACCACACCCGCTATAGGTGCCAATCCCAAGCTCACTCCCAGTATGAGGTGTGCCAATGCTGAGAAACGTTTAAAAAACGTATAGGCCCCAAGTACAAACAATATAGGTATAGAGAGCTGAAAGGCTAAAGTATTTACAAAGTATGCAACCACAATAAAGAACAATGCATTGATCACTATAAAGCCTAACATTTGAGTATTTGAAACTCTACCGTCTACAGAAGGACGGCCTTTTGTACGTGGATTAAGGATGTCAACATCTCTGTCAAGATAACGATTTACACCCATGGCAAAGTTGCGTGCTGTCACTGCTGCCAGTGTTCCTAGAAATAATAACTTCCAACCAAACCAGCCTGACCCACTTTCATTATGAGAAGCGACAAGCATAGCAATGAAGATAAATGGCAAAGAAAACACTGAGTGTTTAAACATGACCAATTCTGAAAAATGGTTCAACTTTTCTCTAAAACGATTCACTATAGCATACTATGGATGAGGAATTTTTAATTTAGAATTCAATGACCATGCAATGACCAATACTAAAATAGCGATAACATATCCACTTGTGATAACACTATAAGCATTCAACAAATAAAGTATCCATAAGAGTATGGCACCCAATGGAGTAGGTACACCTTCAAAGTATTTTTCAACTTCTCCTACATCCACTTTAAGGTTAAACTCCACAAGTCTGCGCAAACCGTTAATAATGTACCAGATAAATACCAAACCTAACAGCAGTTCTTCAACACCTGATATGCCACTATAGTGTTTTACTGCATAAAAAAGTAAAAAAGCTGGCATGACCACAAAAGAGAGAAAGTCTGCAAAACTGTCAAGTTGGATACCAAACTCTGTTGAAAGACTGTACTTACGTGCCAACTTACCATCTATGATGTCACAGGCACCGCCTATCCAGGCTAATATTATAGCTGTAAAGAAATCACCTTTAACGATGAAAAATATAGCCATGATTCCTGCTGAGACATTCATATAGGTTACCAAATTTGCAATGTTAAAACGATTGTTCTTGTCAAATAAATTCATTCTTACCCTTCTTTATCTTAAGATGTATTTTATCCTTTTTGGGGTTATGGTATGATTACGCTATGGAAACCTTTAAACAACTTGCTCTCATCGGTCCTACCGCATCTGGAAAAACGTCTCTTTCTATAAAGATAGCACAACAGATGAATGCATATATTTTGTCACTTGATTCACTCTCTATTTATAAAGAGATCGACATCGTTTCAGCGAAACCTACACCGGAAGAACGAGCAGGTATTATACATTATGGTATGGACTACCTCTACCCTGATGAAAGCTTTGATGTCACAACTTTTATCAAGCTTTATCATGAAGTATTTGAGCAATGTCTACAAGATAGAAAAAATCTTGTGATCGTAGGAGGAACAAGTTTTTACTTGAAGATGCTTATAGAAGGTATCAGTGAACTACCTACTATCAGTATTAAGACTAAAGAAAAAACACATAGCTATTTACAAGACTTACCAAATACCTATGACTGGCTTTACAGTCAAGATAATACATATATGTCAAATATAGAATCTAATGACCCCTACCGCATAGAAAAAGCTTTGCATATCTATTTGGAGACCGGTCTTACCCCTACACAATACTTTAAACAATATCCACCTAAACCAACAGTGACAGAAACGCTTCCTATCTATCAAATAGAGATTGAAAGGGAAATACTTCGTGAACGCATAGCCTTACGCTCTAATATGATGCTAAATGATGGATTAATAGATGAAATATGTATGCTTGAGAAAAAGTATACACGCGCACCTAACTGTATGAAATCTATAGGTATCAAAGAGACATTGGCCTATCTAGATGGTGTATATGACAAAAAAATGTTGATTGAGAAAATTACTACGAACACTGCAAGACTGGCAAAAAGACAAACAACATTTAACAACTCTCAGTTTGAAAATGTGATAAAAGGAAGTGTTGAAAAGTTGGAAGGATTACTTTTATCGTAGGTTGGTAAACACCAACCTTACGATAATAATTTTTAGTACCCGCTGGCACTTATCATATAGTAAAGATAAGATACAAGTGGTTGTACATAGAAGATAGCTGCGACAGTTGCCACTGTCGCGAATCCAATGATCACCGTTAATGGTTTGGAAATGTTATAGTAAACAACATCTACATCTTTTACCGGATCTTTAAGGAACATATACACTACAAGTTTCAAGTAGTAGTATGCAGCGATAGCCGAGTTAAGCCCCATTATAATTGCCAATGGTATATAACCCGCATTTACTGCTGCCTGCATCACATAGATCTTACCCCAGAATACTGAGAATGGAGGTACACCAGCCAGTGAGAACATAAAGAGCCCCATAACTACTGCGCCCATTGGCATGATCTTGATAAGCCCTGCGAATTTCTCATACGGATGGTCATGACCTGCATCAAATCTTCTCTTTTTATGACGAGAGATCCATAACATTGCAAATGCCCCAAGATTGGTAAACATGAAGAGTGCATAATATAAGAATATTGCTGTGTTACCTTCTGTTGTATCTAGTGCCAGTGCTGCCATGATGAAACCAGCATGAGAGATAGATGAGTATGCAAGCATACGTTTAACATCATCTTGTACCAATGCCATAATGTTTGCAAGTGTCATTGTAATAACTGCAATAATAAGAATTGTCCATCTTACCCACTCGATACCAAGATCAATATACATACCGAATATTCTAATACTCACTACAAATGCAGCGATTTTAGGTACAACTGACATATATCCAGCCAATGGTGCAGAAGCCCCTTCATAAACATCTGGTGCCCATGTATGGAATGGAAAAAGAGAAATTTTAAATGCAAAAGCAACCAACAATAGTACAGATGAACCAAAGATCGCGATCATCAATCCTGTTTCATTTACACGTGTAGCAAGTACTTCAGCTACTTTGTAAAGCTCTACAGAGCCTGTCAATGCATAAACCACTGCTGAACCCATAGCAAAGAATGCAGCTGCAAGTGCTCCCATTGTAAAGTACTTCACGGCAGCTTCATATGAATTTGCTCTGTTGTGTAGTGCAATAAGTGTATAGAGTGAAAGTGATGCAGTCTCAAGTCCTACAAAGATAAGGATCAAGTTATCTGTTGCTACCATGAATTGGAATCCTGCAATCATAAACAAGAAAAGTGCAAAGAATTCAGGATATGAATACTCATGGAATCTTTTTGATGTCAATGCAAGTGGTATGAATATCATTGATGCACCAATGATCATGAGTTGAGAGATGATGGATATACCATCGATCAACATGACATCAAAGAACCCACGTTCATTTACATTGAGCCCTAAAACAGAACCAAAATCAACAAATAATACCAAGATCGTTAACATTACATAAAGTGACTTATGTAATTTTCCATTGAGGAGGTCAATAATTATAATAATCAAACCACCGGCAATTGCTATAAGCATAGGTGCCAGGGTAATAAGGTTCAGGCTTTCTAAACTCACATTAATTGGCTCTAACATTAGTTCACCTCCTTATTGGATTTTGCAACTTTTATCATATCTTTTGCCTCTTGTGTAATCGCTTTTTCATCCATAAAAGTTAACAAAGCTTTTACAGAGTTATCTATTGGTGCAAGTACTGGTTTAGGATATACACCTAACCAAATCACAATCGCAACCAATGGTATAAGTGACCATGTTTCTCTACCATTTAGATCTTTAAGTTTTTTATTCTCTTCATTATCCAATGGACCAAAGAAAGTACGTTTCATTACTCTCAGCATATAGACTGCACCTAAAATAATAGATGTACCTGCCAAGATAGTCATCATTGGAGATACTTGGTAGAAACCAAGAAGTACAA
>NZ_JBFFOH010000058.1:0-13531 GCF_041562805.1 Sulfurovum sp.
CAAGCTCTTCTTCCAGCTTATAATACAACTCTTGCTTGGGCATAAGTACCAGTACTCCCAACCAGGCAACGATGAGTACAATGAAACTCTTTTTTACCATTTGCATTTGAACTCCACATCATAAAATGAAGCTATTTTTTGAATTTTAAGCTTTTGTATCTCTACGGGCAAGTTGAGAATTTTTGTGACAAGGTTATTCAATTCTATTGCCGTTAAGTCTTTATAGTTGGCTGTGACCTTTTTGCTTTTGCTGCTCCATTTCACTTTGGATGCAGGAATAAGCGTTTGAAGTTTATCTATATTTTTTGTCGTCTTTTTATCTGCCCATATCTTTTGGAGCGAGATCACTTCTTTGATCTCTCCAACAGAGTGCTTTGCGCTTGCCATCGTATCTGCCTGAGAAGAAACCTGTGCAGTCTTGTAGCCATATCCTATGAGCATCAAAACAAAAGCTGCTAACGCTATCAACTCATTTTGATATCTTTTCCAAGTCATAGTGCACCTTCTATCTTCAAGTCATTGCTTCCTGCAATAGCAGTAGTGCTCAGGTTGTTCTTCTTAGCCAATGCTTGCACACGTTTTGATACCTCTGCATCTTTACATGAAAATTGTACTTTATACTTCTTCTCATCCATATCGAATGACGTCAGTGTCACCCCTTTAAAGATCATACCCGAGACCATTTTAACGATCTCACGTTTTTTACGCTCTGCACTATCGATCGTTTTATATTTTGTGACGATACTGTCCCGCGTATATTTACTCTGTAAAGAGGGATAGGCTTCAAACAACTCCTGCATCTGAGCTTCCCCTACTTGGGCATTATTACTATAGCGTGATCCTTCAACAAAAAACATGATTGCAAAAAGGGTAAAGATGGCAGCAAGCGTGCTAGCTTGTCTTAAACTAAGAACAGAAGCATATGCATCCTGAAGCATGACGCCTTTTTTAGGCGTAAATCTGTTGTCAAAAACCAGGGAATGGCCTTCATCTTCTCCCAAGGCCCCTCTTGGCACTAGCACTATCATATCGTCCAAAGAGACCAGTGCTTCATTTTCACCCAATAAGAGAGGTTTGTCGAAAAGATCCACAGACTGCTGTGCAAAAAAGATCTTGGAGACATTTTCCAAGGTAAAGCCTTTGCGCTCCAAAAATGCTGCGATCATTTCCAGATCATAGGCCAGGAAGACCCATGATTCTTCCTCTTTCCAGACCAGATACTCATAATCCCTTCCCTCTTCGACCAAACCCTCAAAAAGTGATGGGGCAATACGCTTAGCCTGATATGCATAGTTAAGGGGTAAGACTTCTTTTTTGAGGGTATAGAACTGTGGTGTTAACATAACATTCACAGTATACGACAAGTCCACAGGCTTCATCGAAGTATGTACGAGGATTAACTCTTTATTGTTTCCCATAAAATTCAAAATGTTTTGCCCCTCCCTCAATATATTCAAATCTAAATTTATACTGCTCTTCTTCAAGTGTATAACCTACTAAACACTCGGCAGCTTCTAAAAATGTTTCACCTGCCAAAACTGTTTTTCGCTGAGCATAGTCGCCGCCATTTACACGTACAAAATCTTCCAGTGAAACTTTTTCTATGGAGGAAGTCCATTCTTTCACTGTTGCCAAATCTAGATTAAAAAGATAAGCGATAAGTTCTGGAGAACTATACTCGGCATCTATCTTTTCCGCTCGAGGAGAAAAACTAAAATAGCTTTTCCATGGGACAGATCCTATTTTAGGATCGTCTACCTCAAACTGGTAACGGCTTACTAAATCTGTGAATTGTTGATAAGATATAATACCGTTTTTTTGGTGAAGTCTACTTTGCTCTTTTTCCACCGATCTGTTTTTCATTCCTATCTCTTCCATCAGCATCTCTTGCAGTCTTCCCGCATCTTCTATGTCATACTCTTGTGCAAGCATTTCAAAAAGTTCCTGTGCTACGTTATACAATGCTGTTTTTTTACTATTGTTTTCCAAGCCCAACCAATTGACATTGACACCTTTATATAAAGGATCACACTGCAAAACAAGTGAAAATCTACCATTTTCCGTACTTAAAGGCAATGATGAATTGTATAGTACAGAAAAAAGGGTTTTTTTATCTTTGAACCCTTGAAATATATTTGTTATATTTGTATAGTATATATCTGCCTGTATAAGTGCTTTTGTGTTGCTGGAATCTTTTTTGACTTCATCAAAATAACTCAAAAGCACCATCGTCAAAGCAATAATAACAGACAAGACAGACAGCGTGACAAGAAGTGCAAATCCTTGCCTGTTCTTCACAGCTATGCCGGTACTTTGGGTTTTATCCATCTAAAAGCTCTATTAAAGTAAAATTTGTACAATTTAAATCTAAATATTATAGCGAAGCAAACTAAAGGATGCACATGAAACAAAATACGCCATTAAGAGCAGGTTTCTCTCTTATAGAATTACTGATCGTTATCGTTATCCTTGGAGGACTTGTTGCTGTTGTAGCTCCTGGCCTCATGGACTCTGCAGATCAGGCAAAAAGAGATACGGTCTGTTTAAAGATGAATGACTTAGGAAAAAGACTTGATATGTTTAAACTGGATAATGGTGTTTACCCTGATACAGAAGAAGGCTTTGAAGCACTCTTAAGTAACCCGGATACAGATAAATATCCTAACTACCGTGTAAAACCTTACCTTAAAAAACTGCCTAAAGATTCATGGAAAACACCTTTTGTCTATATAAAAAAAGGATCAGAGTTTGAAATTATATCTTTTGCTTCTGACCGAAAAGAAGGTGGAGAAGAGGGCGGTAAAGATATCCTCTTTAGCGCATGTAGCAAATAAGAACTCTCCCTATGTCCTATGTCAAGAGATATAATGTGAGTAAAGGGTTCTCTCTTATAGAACTTCTTATCGTTATACTCATTGTCTCTATGGTCTATTTCCTTGGATTTGAGGGCATAGAGATGGGCAAACCAAAACCCAAAGCACTCACCCCTCTTAACCTTAAATCCAACATTGTCTCATCCGAACTTTTTAGTGGGAAAGCCACCCTGCTCTGTGTTGATCAGTGCCGTTCCTGCTATCTTAGACGAGGGATCTCTTCCGCGTTTCAAGAGTATACAAGTCCCATAGACCTTACCAATATCAAAGCCTATACTCTTGATCGCCAAGACTCACTCACGCGTCTCGAGTATGGGAGATATCAAGATAAAAAGATCTGCCTGATCATGGATTTTTATAACAATGGAAGCTCCACACAGATCATTTTAGAAAATGATAAAGGAAGCTATTTCCTACCCGCTTTTTTTGGAGAACCACAAGCATTTGATTCTCCTGAAGAAGCAAAAGAGTATTGGTTAAGTAACAGCACTGTAGCTTCAGACAGCGGAGCCTTCTATTGAAACAATTACGGCCGGCATTTACCATTATTGAGATCCTTGTCTCTGTGATCATTCTTTCTATAGCTATTATCCCTGTACTCAAAGTACATACAAGTAACCAAGAACAAATCGTCTATCTCACAGAAAGAAACAAACGCTCTTTACAGGATTCTCTTTTTTTAAGCAACAATATTCTCAACTACCATCAAGACAATAAAACTGCCTATGAAGTTTTGGAAAAATATTTTAAAGTCAAAGAGCAGGAGAGTCGTGAAATTTTAAAGAAAACTTCTAGAGATGTGTTCATTCCAGATGAGATCAGGATCATCTCTCTCGAGGAACAAGGTGGGCCTACTGCTATAGTTAATGAGGTCATGCTCAAAGATAAACACTCCTCCATTTATCATCACTTTAAACTAGAGGGTTTGTAATACTTCACATCGGATTTTCTTTCATCTTGTGCTATAGCAAGATACAGCTAAAAAAGTTATAATACTTATAATTTACTGCAAGGACAAGTGCGCATGCTTTTTAAGTACAAAGGTTTTGACAAAACAGGTAAAAAAGTCAAGGGTACTGTTACGGCAAGTTCAGTTGAAGAAGCCGGGCAAAAACTTCGTGCACAAAACATTTATCATGAAGGGCTAACCCCTACCAAAGAATTTTCACTTGAAGCCTTTTCCAAACGCCAAATGCCTGGAGAACTGCTTAGTACTTTTTCTAAAGAACTCTCCTCCTATCTTAACTCTGGCATGACCATACTCACTGCCATTAAACTACTTGAGAATCAGCATGAAGGAGAAAAAAGGTATGTCTCTTTTTTAAACTCCATCAAGACCATGATCGATGAAGGAAAGTCACTTTACAATGCACTCCATGCACAGAAAGTCTATGCCTTGCCAGAATTTTTTCTACAAAGTCTCAATGTCGCAGGGCAAAGTGGGAAAATGGTTGAAGTACTTACCAACATGGGGAACTTTTTCTCTGCACAGAACAAAGTAAAAAAACAAGTCAAAGGGGCTATGACATACCCTGCTATCATTTTTACCGTTGCTATAGGAATGACCTCTTTTCTCATCGCTTTTGTTGTACCGAAAATTACAGAGATTTTTGAAGACACAGGTCAAGAACTTCCTCCTATCACGCAATTTGTAGTTGGGTTAAGTGACTTTTTAATCTCTCACTATATCGCCATTATTGTCACAATCATTCTTCTTATCATTACATTTAAACTCTTGTATGCCAAGATAAATGCTTTTCACCGTATCATTGATTCAATGTTGCTGAAGATACCTGTATTGGGTACGCTAATCCAAAACCATGAATTGGGAAGGTTTTCCTATATCCTTTCACTCATGCTGAGTTCAGGTGTTGCTTATGCACAAGCCGTGCAATTGGCTAAAGCCACTTTTGCAAACTATGGACTTCGAGACCTGTTTGAGAAAGCATCCGTGAAGGTGCTTGAAGGAAATAAGCTATCCAACTCTCTTCAAATGTCAAAAGGGGTTAAGCTCAAACGTAACTTCATGCAGTCTTTAGCCCTGGGGGAAGAGTCAAGTGAAGTTGCACAAATTCTAGATAACACTTCTGCACTTTATGCGGAAGAGAATGAGGACAAACTCAAACTGCTCCTAAGCTTACTAGAGCCATTTATGATGCTCTTCATCGGTGTGGTTGTGGGTATCATCGTTTCAGCGATGCTTCTGCCTATCTTTACTATGACACAAGGATTACAATAAAATGCCGACTGTTAAAAAACTTGTATTCGTCACACTGCTGACACTAAGCTGCGTACATGCTGATATGATAGGAGGAGAAGCCTCTATTGGTTTCTTTAACCATGACCCTAGCGGTAATGCTTCGTATAAAGGAACCTCTTCCAGCCTTGAAGAGACTTTTGGATTTAGTGAAGAGCAGGATCTGTTTTTAAAAGCCTATCTCGAACATCCTTTTCCTTTACTTCCTAATGTCAAATTAGGTTACACAACATTGTCACATGAGGGCAACAGTAGAGTAGCCGGCTTCACTTGGGGTGACGTTGTCAACTTTACAGGAGCTATAAACAGTAGCTTGTCACTTGACATGACAGATGTGACACTCTACTATGAAGTGCTTGATAACTGGGTAGAAGTGGATGCAGGCGTTACAGCAAGATACATCTCGGGAGACATGGGTGTCAGTACAAGTATAAACAATGATGTTGCCGACTTTTCAACCTGGACACCTATGCTTTACGGAAAAGCCCGTTTCAACTTTCCTGTAACGGAACTCTCTGTACAACTAGAAGCCAATGCCATCAGTTATTGGGATATGACCGCATATGATTATGAGTTGTCTGCCCGATATACCTTGATGATGGGTATAGGTATTGAAGCAGGCTATAAGTCTTTTCATCTCGACAGTGATGATCTGGTAGATGGTTTCCATGCGAATATCGACTTTTCCGGTCCTTATGCCGCTGCTATCTGGGATTTCTAATGGCTAAACAACGTTTCAGAGAAATTAAACAAGGTCGTATTCAAGAAGAAGTACCAAAGGAAGTAAAATCCCCATCCACAAAGGGGGATTATGCTTCAGTAGGATTGAAAATAAAAGCGTTTTTAACCGATGCCTTTATGTTGCTCATGCCTATCATGTATGTGGTTTTCTATCTCGTTATGGATGGCAGAGAAGGTTTTGCTGAAGATAAAATGTTAGGCTGGTTCTACATACTTCTTCCTTTGGTCATCGTGCAAACCATATTTATGTATTTTACAGGTCAAACACCGGGATATCGTGCCTACAACATAACACTCATCGATGAGAACACCAAAGAAAAACCCTCTTTATTTATCATTATCTTTAGAAACCTGGCCGCGATTCTTTCATTTTTTACCCTTCTGGGATGGGCACTTATGTTCTTTAGAAAAGACAACAAAACACTGCATGATCTTCTCTCTGCAACTGCTGTTGTAAACAAAAAATGAAACAAAGCACTCACTTCCTTTCACCACTTTTAGGGGCTTACTATTTTTTTTACTTTGCCCTTGTAGGTGTTTATGTCATATTCATGCCAAAAGTGTTACTGGATCTTGGTTATTCTCCTCTTGATGTAGGTATCCTTTATGCTGCAGCCCCTTTCATGCGTTTTTTACTCCCTTTTGTTTTCAGACATTTTCTCTCTTTATCACCAATGGTCTACCAGCTTTCCCTGCTCTTTACATTTATTGGCACTTTGCTTTTTTTGGCCACCGTAAATGATTTTTGGGTCTATCTCGCAGCTAACCTTCTCTTTGGTGCAGCAATGGGGATATCTCTTCCTTATGTTGAGACAATAGCCTTGGCTTCCTTACCTAAACACCGCTATGGAAAAGTACGTCTCTGGGGCTCCCTTGGTTTTGTGGGTATCGCACTCTGGTTGGGGAAAGTCCTTGAGTCACCTTATGAAGCCCTCTATTATTTAAGCACTGTGGCATTTTTAACCCTTATCTTTGGAGCGATGCTCACAAAATATGATACGATCTCTCATTCTACAGCACAAGAAGATGCATCATTCTCACTCTCGAAGTATTGGGCCTTTTGGGTCTCTATCTTTTTGATGCAAGTAGGTTTTGGTGGATTTTATAACTTCTTTACTATCTATGAAACATCCCATGGGATCTCACTTGAAATGACAAGTTGGATGTGGAGTTTTGGTGTGATCTGTGAAATTTTCATGCTCTACTTTCAAGGTCCTCTTTTGCAAAGAAACCTACTCAATATATTGCAGTTTGCGACACTTGTTACGGCACTTAGATGGATGATACTTTATCTCTACCCAGACTCGATATCACTTACCTTTGCATCACAATCTCTGCATGCCATAGGTTTTGCACTCTACCATACTGCTGCGATCACCTATGTTTTTTCACTCTATACGCAGAAAAAGCTTGCACAACAGTTTTTCCTGGGTATCGCATTTGGTCTGGGTGGATCTGTGGGTGCTCTACTTTCCGGTCAGATCTATGGAGAATATCTTTTCCTGGTTGAATCCATCATCACCTTTATCGCATTTCTTGTCTTACTCATCCATCAAAAACGAAAAGAGAGTATACAAGCATGACAGAAACCACATATGCCGTCATATTTGCAGGAGGGAAGAGTTCTCGCATGGGAGAAGATAAGGCCCTACTTCCTTTTGGGAACTACTCTACACTCACTGAGTTTCAACTGGCTAAACTTAATACCATATTTGACAAAGTATATATCTCAGCTAAAGAGAATAAATTCGGTTTTGATTGTATGATGATCGAAGATAACTATACAGAGAACTCTCCCCTTGTGGGGATCATCTCTATTTTTGAAACGTTAAAAGTGGAAGAAGTTTTTATTTTAAGTGTGGATGCTCCTTTTGTCAACAAGGAAACCATAGAAAAATTACTGGAACATAACGAAAGTATGCTAGATGTGATAGTTGCTCAAAGTCCTAGTGGCTTGCAACCTCTTTGTGGGCTCTATAAAAGGTCTATTTTACCTTTGGCCCATATACAATTAGCAAAAGGTAACCACAGGCTAAAGGACCTTCTACGTCTTGCAAATACCTTTTTTGTAAAGTTCGATGAAGATACCCCATTTACAAACCTCAATCATCCTGAGGAGTATCAAAAAGCCCTTAGGACTTTTGAGAACCGTTGATCGCGGGAGATGTTTCACCTTCTATCATTTTCATCATCAGTTTTCGAGAAAAGAAAACAAACTTTTCAAACAATGAACTATGGTACTTGTCTTTATGATAGATCATTAGGAAGTCTCTTTTACACTCAAAGTCTTTCACCGGAACCCTGTGAAGTTTTCCTTCCTCAATTTCACTTTTCACTGAGATCTTAGAAATACAGGTCAAACATTCACGGTTCATCAAAATACCTTTAATAGACTCTGTATGGCCAAGCTCCAAGAAGACATTTAGATCATCTACTTTCTCTTTAATATAATCCAAAAAGACTTCTCTAGTACCAGAACCTTCTTCTCTAAGCACCCATCTTTTCGTCTCCAATTCATCTATAGTGCAGGATTTACACAGGTTTTGATCTGCTGTGACAACAACAAGTTCATCTATCCCTATCCTCTCTTTCACGATATCTGAACCCTGGACAAATCCTTCAACAAACCCAATATCGATCGTTCCTTCTTTGATCATATCTGCAATCTCTTTGGTATTACCCTCTTTAAGCGTAATTTTAACATCAGGATAAGAGCTCATATAGCTGCAGATAATGGCTGGCATCAAGTAGTCAACTATCGTTGTACTAGCTCCTACACGGATCATCCCCTTATTTTCTGAATTCTTAAATTCATACTCAATATCTGACAGTTTTTTAAAGATAGGATCTACCTCTTTATAAAATGCTCGCCCCACTTCATTGAGTACAAGCTTCTTATTGATCCTGTCAAAAACAGGTCGACCCAAGACATTTTCCAACTCTTTGATTGACATAGAGATGGCTGATTGACTCAGCTTCATATCTTTAGCCACATTTGTCAAATGTCCGGAGACTACCACATTCAAAAATATCTCCATCTGTCTAAGCGTTAGTTTCATGTTTTCTCTTTTATGTATTGATAGGTTTTTCTCGTTTTTTCATTATTAGCATAATAAATTATTTGTAGATTATATCAAAATTATAGTAGAATTCTCAAAATGTTATCAATTATTTTGAATTAAAGGATTTTTATGGCGTTTTCTCCACAACAACGTAAGGGTACAATGAGTGGTATTTTATTTGTGGCTATCTTTGCTGCTGCCGCAACATTTATCGCAACACTCGGTCCTGTAAAAGCGTTAGGACTTTCCCCTTTGGTCATCGGTATTGTGCTTGGTATTTTTTATGCAAATACTCTGCATAATCAACTTCCATCAGAGTGGGAGACAGGTATCACCTTTTCGGCAAAGAAGATCCTGCGTTTTGCAATCGTTTTTTATGGTTTCAGAATTACATTTCAACAAATAGCTGAAGTAGGAATGGACGGCTTTCTTGTCTCGCTCATCATGCTTTCTACAACCTTTGTACTTGGAACATGGCTAGGACACAAAATATTTGGCATGGATAAAGATACTTCCATGCTCACCGCTTCTGGAGCAGCGGTTTGTGGTGCTGCTGCTGTACTGGCCACAGAACCTGTACTTAAAGCAGAAGAGTACAAAACGGCTATCGCAGTTTCAATGGTCGTTTTATTTGGAACTATCTCGATGTTTCTCTATCCTGTACTCTATACCACCATCTTCGAAAATGCCACAGGTTTTTTACATATGACTGCTAGAGAATTTGGTATCTATGTAGGAGGAACCATCCATGAAGTGGCACAGGTTGTGGCTGTACCATTTTCCGTGCCTGGCGCACCTGAAGAGATGGCCAATTCAGCGGTCATTGTAAAAATGACCCGTGTGATCATGATAGCACCTATGCTCATAGTTTTAGGGATCTACTTGAGCTATTCTGCGAAAAAAGAAGGTGGCCCTGCAGGGGATGTCAAACTTGTTATCCCTTGGTTTGCAGTCTATTTTATCGGTGTGGCAGGATTTAATTCACTGCATCTGGTACCAGAAAACATCGTGAATATGATCAACGAAATAGATACTTTTCTTCTTACCATGGCTATGACTGCCCTGGGTATGGGAACACGTTTCTCTAAATTTAAAGGCTTAGGACTTGCTCCTGTCTACACAGCTACAGCCATGTTCGCATGGCTTGTCATAGGTGGATTTGTTGTCACAAAACTGATCTGTGCCTAAAGAAGTCTTAATAGCCTTTTAGTTTACTGTAGATTTGAATAAATGGCGTGAGTGGAGTAAAGAAGCATACTTTTACAGTATGGGACTGAACGAAACGAAGCCATTTCTTTAAAGATGCAGTGAAATAAAAGAGCTATCTTCTTCTGTAGCTTAGGGCTTCTAATAAATCTGACTTTTCTATCTTCTCATGAGCATTTAGATCTGCTATCGTTCTGCCTATCTTTTTTACAGAAGCGATACTTCTATGGGAAAGACCGAATTTTTGTATGGCATTCTCCATAATCTTGTTTGCATCGCCATCCAGTATACAATAGTTCTCTATCTCCTCTTCTGTCAACTTCCCATTGAGTCTACTCTGGCTTCTTCTTTTTTGCATTTTAAATGCTTTGAGTACTTCTCTATGCATTTGTGCAGAACTGATATCTCCTTTATCTGTGCTATTCACTTCCTGCATGACCACAAATAGATCTATACGGTCCAAAAAAGGATCAGAGAGTTTGTTCTGGTAACGCTTTATCTCTACTTCACTACATCTGCAAGATTTGATCTTTGAAAGAAGATTACCGCAAGGACAAGGGTTTTGCGCCGCTACAAACATGATATCCGCCTCGTACTCAATCTTGGCATTGACCCTTGCTATATGTACCTTTTTATCTTGCAGTGGCTCCCTAAGGGCTTCTAATACTGCCTTAGAAAAGTGAGGCAGCTCATCAAAGAAAAGAATACCTTTATGTGCCAAGGCGACCTCTCCAATTTTTGCCATACTAGAGCCGCCACCGAAAACAGAAGCAGAAGTAGCTGTATGATGGGGAGACCTTATGGGACGCAGCGCTGAAAAGTTTGGTGTCACACCATCCAAGAACTGATGCTTCGCTATCGAGAGTATCTCCTCTTCATACAGTGGAGGCAAGATATCTTTGATCCGTTTGGCTATCATACTCTTCCCACATCCTGGGTTACCTTCCATCAAAAAATTATGCATCCCTGCTGCTGCGATGAGTGAAGCTCTTTTGGCTACTGACTGCCCTTTTACATCTATAAAATCACTCTCATATTTTCGTTCAAAATAGTAGGGTATCTCTTTGATCGTAAAACTTTCAGCCTCATAGGAGAATGCCTGCACATTTGCTTTAAAATTTTTACTTTTAAGTAGTGCTATGGCTTCATCCAATGTATCTACTGCAATAAAATCTACTCCAGAAATGTGACTCAGATAGCTGATCGCTTCTTTAGGGACAATAGCTCTTTTGATAAGTCCCTGTTCTTTCAGAGATAAGACCAGAGGGAAGAGCATAGAACTTGTTTTCACCTTTCCGTCTAGTCCAAGTTCGCCAAATACAAATAACCCCTCTTCTTCTATCACGGTTTTATGCATGGCGATCAGCAGTGCCATGGCTAAATCCAAATGTGTCCCTGATTTTTTCAAATCTGAAGGACTAAGATTTATCGTTATTTTAAGTGGAGGAAAAACAAAATTGTTCGTAAGCAGTGCTGACTTCGTTCTCTCTTTTGCTTCCTGTATGTCACTGCTGGCCAAACCTACCACAGAAAAACCGGGGAGACCTTTGGTAAAAGTAGCCTCTACTTCTATCACTTGTGCATTGACCCCTTCAAGTGTAGCGCAAGTCAGTCTATTCACAATAGACTCTTTTTTTTGTTTCATATTGATGTGTTTTTTATTAGGTGGTGTACCACTATCTATTTTTGCATTCATAGGGTTATGATGCACTAAATTTGAAAAAAAGGTTTAAAGTATGTCAAATTGTAATATAATTTGCATTATACAAACACAAAGGAACCCCATGGATTACATTGAACAGTCGATGAATCGTGCCAAAAATGGTAACTGTAAAAGTGATACCCTTTTTTTTCAAGCACTGAGAGAAGTGCTAGTCTCTATAGAGCCACTTATAAAAAAATATCCGGAATATCTGCATCAAAATGTCATCGACCGCATTATGGTACCCAACAGAGCCATACACTTTAAAATAGAATGGCTGGATGATGACAATCTCATACATGTCAATAATGGGTATAGAATTCAATTTAACAATGCGTTAGGACCCTACAAAGGTGGTGTACGTTTTCACCCATCGGTCAATCCGGATATCTTAAAATTTCTTGCTTTTGAACAGATATTTAAGAATGCAATTACCGGGCTTCATATAGGTGGTGCAAAAGGAGGATCTGATTTTGATCCTAAAGCTAAGAGTGATAAAGAGATCATGAAATTCTGTCAAGCTTTCATGGCTGCTTTTTATAACAGTCTTGGTGCAGATATCGATATTCTAGGTGGAGATATAGGTGTAGGTGCCAGAGAGGTAGGGTACCTTTTTGGAAAATATAAACAACTCACAAACTCCTATGACAGTATCATTACATCTAAACCTCTCCCTTTGGGTGGAAGTTTGGGACGTACACAGGCAACAGGATATGGACTTGTCTACTTTACTCAAACCCTCTTAGAGGATAAGGGAGAGACACTCAAAGGTAAGATCTGTACTATTAGCGGCAGTGGCAATGTCGCGATACATGCTATAGAAAAACTCTATGACATAGGTGCTATCCCGGTAACGTGCTCTGACTCCAGAGGTACCATACATGACAGTAACGGTATAGACCTGGAACTTTTAAAAAAGATAAAATTAGAAAGAGGCGCCTCTTTGGAGTATTATACTCTGGAGAGAAAAAATGCTACCTACGTGAAAAGAGAGAACTATATTCAAGGCAGTAGCTTTGTATGGGATATCCCTTGTTTCGCAGCATTTCCTTGTGCTACACAAAATGAATTAGGTGAAAACTGTGCACAATTGCTTATAAATAATGATGTTAAGATCATAGCAGAAGGTGCCAATATGCCAACAACACCTAAAGCCATCGAACTTTTTGTAGAAAACAAAATTCTTTTTGCCCCAGCCAAAGCAGCCAATGCCGGTGGTGTTGCCGTCAGCGTTTTGGAAATGAGCCAAAACAATTCACTCAATTATCTTTCATTTGAAAAAGTAGATAAAAGACTGCGAGACATTATGTCAAATATTTATATTGACCTCAAGAAAACATGTGATGAATATAATCTTGAGATGGACCTTATCTCTGCTGCAAATATCTTAGGATTTAAACGAGTTGCAGATGCAATGATCATGCAAGGAGTGTAAACAATATTTTAAATGAAGCATTTTTCAAAAAACTGAAAATACTTTCAAGAAGCGTCATAAGCAGTAAGGTTGTGCTTTGAATTTTGCAGGCGTACGACAAGTACTCCGAAAAACTCAAAGTGCAAGATTGCTGCTTATGCCTCTTTTAGTCTTCGTTTCCACTCTTTTTCGAATTTCTTTCTCTTCATATAAGAGAGTTTTTCTATAAATACCTTACCGTCCAAATGATCCATCTCATGCTGTATCGCGATAGCA
>NZ_JBFFOH010000059.1:0-13397 GCF_041562805.1 Sulfurovum sp.
TAGCTCTTTCTATAAGCTCTAAAATAAGCCCTTGTTTCTCTTTATACTCTATATGACCATCATTATTACTACTAATACCTATACCTTGCATCAAATCTGCATTAGATGATGCAGCGTGTATATTTATCCTTAGCACATTTGTATCGTAATGCTCTTTTAAATTTAACTGATCATCTATTATCTTTTTAAGTGTTCTACTTTTTCCAGTCCCGGGGACACCTTTTAGGAGGATATTTTTATATAGAAATGTATAGGTTATGCCTTTTGATTCTGTAGTGAATTTTCTTTTCCTTTCCTCATTTTTAGAATCAATATTTATTTTTGTTGGAATTTTGGCTTTACCTTTTTTACTAGCATAGTCCAAACGTTCTTCAATTAAAGATTTAACATCTTCTATATTATATTCTTTGACAAGCTCATTTAATACGGTATGTACATTTTCCTTTATACGATATTTACTTTTCTTTTTCCCTGTTACAGTTGCATCATGCTCTACTATTTTATTTAGAAGAAATGCTTCTTTTCCTTTTCCAAAACGTTGTGACCACAAATGATCAAGTGATAAATAACCCCTGTTAAACTGACCATAAATTTTTAATTCTTTTAAGAGTTCATCACGAGAAAACCAATCATCTTTAGTAAGTAAAATTTTTAATATAGGTAATTCTAAGCATGAAATATGTATACGTTTACTATATACTTCATCAAAAAATATTTTTAATTCATTATATAAATTAGTATTCTTAACATTTACCAAGTCTTTTTCATATGCCTCTTCAACGTCACCAAGGATTTCACCCAAGCCCCTAGTCGTATGTGGAACATTAGCTGAAGGTACTACCACTTTTTTCTTTACTACTTTAATATTTGACTTTTCACCTGGTTTCTTAAAACCTTTTGGTAATGTTCCACTAATTGCATAATCAATGAGAACACCTGCCTCTTGCATACGGATAGTACTATTGGCTGCTCTTACATCAAAGCCTAATTCTTTGGCTTTATCTAATAATTCTCCATTTGATAAACCTGATTCATCAGCTATTTCTTGAATTTTAACTTTATCCATAATCCAAACTCCTGGTTAATATTTAATATATTCGAGATTTAAAACGGCAACAACCCAAACTTCCTAATAAACGCTTCATCTATATCTATAAGCCCTTTTTCCTGTAGCTTATCAAGTACCTCTTTTGTACAGAAAGTGTCTCCAGGCCATTCTCTTTCATAACCGTCAACTTCACTTTTATTGGTCGCATCTATGGCTATAAATGGCGTGAGTATGACATCCCTACCTGCATCAATATTATTTACCACACGCCAAATAAGCATATAGGTATCATTCAGATCATTATTGACATGATCTACTATAACTAGGAGCTTGATATGTCTTTTTAAGACTTTGAGTTTTTTAATAAGCTTTAGTTGAGACTTCTTCTTATCAACAGTGATCACACAGACAGGTGTTTTAGTCTCTGTCATATATTGTTTAACTCCAATGACTCTTTTGCTTATTTCTTGCATCTTGGCAAGCAGATCTTCATCAGAAAGTAACTCTTCTACACCCTCTTCAACTTCATCTCCTGTTGCATCTACGCCTAATTTTCCACCTACAAACTGTTCTGAAGAAGAGTGGTCAAGATGATCCACTATACCTTGCGTGATAAGGATCTTATCTTTATCGAGTCTGTTAAGTATGTGCATAGCCAACGCTTCACTCTCTTCAAGTTCGGGAGCATCCTCTCCTACAAAAAGTGCGTGTTTTACAAAACTCATTTGACCTACACCCCAGAATGCATGCATGAACTGCTGTGCATGCCCTTTGTAAAGTGTTTTCATCTTTGCCAGTATAAGATTATGAAAAACGCCATTTTCAGGCATATTATAGTCTATGAGATCGGGTGCCATAGGCTTAAGCATCGGTAAGAAAATACGTTCTGTTGCCCACCCCATATATTTATCTTCCAATGGTGGTTTTCCTACCACAGTAGCTTGGAATACCGGATGTTTTTTCATCGTAATAGTTTCAACATCCATCACCGGGAAAGGCTCTTTCAGAGTATAGTAACCTGTATGGTCACCAAATGGTCCTTCTATTTCTGTGAGTTCAGGATCCACAAAACCTTCTATGACCACATCCACATCACGAGGAATATAAATGTCATTGGTGATGGACTTGACCAGTTGGGCATTTTTATTACGTACAAAACCATACAGCAGCATCTCGAACATTCCATGAGGCATTGGAGCTTGTCCACACCAAATGTAGAGAGGGTCACCACCAATTGCCACTGTTACAGGCATCTTCTTCCCTGCTTTTTGGTACTGGTCAAAGAAGTGGGAAGCATCTTTGTGTATCTGCCAGTGCATCCCCAGTCTGTTTTTATCATACTGCTGAAGTCTGTACATTCCAAGGTTTTGCATCTCTCCGTCAAGACTTCTTGTATAGACCTGTCCCATTGTGATAAATGCTCCACCATCCTCTTCCCAAGTTTTTAGTATCGGTAATCTATCTAAGTCTACCTCATCTTTAGGAATGATCACTTCCTGACACTCCCCTTTAAAATTTAAACGTTTTGGAAAGACATTTTTAAGTGAGAAAAGTTTAGGGACCATCGCTAACTTTGCTTTCAGCCCTTTAGGTGGCTTAAGCTTAAGAAGTTGATCTATACCCTCTGCGACATCATCAGGGTGCTTACCAAAGATCTTTTCTGTCAATTCTTTGTTGGCAAAGATATTCATCAGTACAGGCATATCATACTCTATACCTTTTGCTTTATTAATTGGGTTTGTAAAAAGTATAGGACGAGAGTCATCTGTCTTGACTTCTATATAGGCTACATGAGGGATTTCAAGTTCCACATCTAGTGGTTCATCTATGATCTTTAAATTACCATTATCTTTAAGCCATTGTATTACATCTTGCATTTTTGATCCTCTTTTTTTCTAAAATATTATATCTATAAAGTAATTTACACAAGATGATTATGGTATGATAATAAAAAGTATATAAGGTCACTTCAACTATGTTAACTACTATAAAATATATTATTTTTATTATTATTTTTATATCCCTTATACTTTTTTACCTTCTCTATACGCCTTTGGGAAATCAGCAGATTTATAGTTCCGTAAGTTATATACTTACCAAGAAGGCAGGTTTAGATATAGATGTTGAATCTATAGATGTACGGCAGTATCCTTATCTTGAAGCAGATATGATCGTTGAAGATAAATATAACCTTGAACTTAAAGGCTTCCTGCAAAACAATCATCTTGATATGGATTACACACTTACAGGCAGCTGTCTTCAGAGTGATATCTGTACTATAGATGATGAGATCAACATCACAGGTCATATAAATGGCCCTTTAGGTAATGCAAAGGTCACCGGTGAAGGAAAAGCACTCGATGGCAATATCAGTTATGTATGGCTGAAACATGAAGATACCTTTAAAGATATCAACCTTGTTTTAAATGATATGAATTCAAGTAAGCTTTTTACACTGCTTGGTCAAACTGCTCTTTTAGACGGCAAAGCAAATGCCCGTATACATTTTGACATCATAAGTCAAGAGAGTAAAAAAGGTCAAATATCCTATGATGTAAAGAAGAGTGATCTCTTTGGTTTAATGGTAGATCTACATGCAGAAATAGATATAGATAATAATGATCAAACATTTATCATGAATGTCACTGCCCCAGAATTAACACTTCAGATTGCTAAAGGGCGTTATGATCAAGAGAAGAACACGGCCCAAGCTTTTTATACTCTGGACATTAAAGAGCTAAGCCATTTGGAAAAGATATTAGGTTACAAATATGTAGGTCCATTTTATGCTCTTGGTGAAGTTAAGTTTGATAAACATGTCATCATAACGGGTCTTTCAAAAAGCTTTGACGGCTTGTTTGATTTTCTTTATGAAAATGACACACTGAAAGCCGATTTAATTGATGTTCCTTTCAAAAACATCATGAAACAACTCTCTTATACTCCTCTGCTCGATGCTAATACAACAGGACAGATACAATATAACTTTCTTACAGAAAGTATCAGAGTACAGACCAAACTCAAAAATACAAAGTTCTTACCTTCAGAACTTCTCGACACACTCTCTGAAAAAATGGATATCAATATAGCCAAGGAAATTTTTGATGACAGTAGTCTGGACATCATATATAAAGACGAAATATTATCTGGTGATATACGCTTGGCAAACAGCAATAATCATTTGTTGTTAAACCACACAAAGATCAATCCTAGAAAAAAATCTTTTGAAGGACATATTGACCTGAAAACAGAAAAATATCAACTTGAGGGTAAAACCTATGTAATGATGATTGATGATGCTACACCTATGCGCAATGCGTTACAAGATACTTACCTTAGATTTAATGGGACATTTAACACCCATTACAAATTTACACTCAATGGCTTGATCAATGACTCTTGGGCCAATATGGACTATACCCTGAATACTGGGCGTTTTCCCAGTCATCTATATACTATAGAAGATGATGTCAATCTTACGGGGCATGTCAACGGTCCTTTCTCCCGTTTACATATCAGCGGAGAAGGAAAAGCCCTTGATGGTCATGTCAGTTTTGATGGTGTCAAGACCAATGATAGATTGGAGAATTTTACCCTTGGCTTGAATGGTATTCACTCCGTAAAACTATCTACACTTCTTGGTCAAAAAGTCTTTCCTAAAGGTAGGGCAGACCTACACGTAGATTTTGAATATCTGAGTAAAGAAAGTAAAAAAGGTACACTCATCTATTCACTTAAAAAGAGCACTCTCGATAAACTTCCTTTCTCTTTACATACTCAAATAGATCTTGACAATAGCAAACAAACTTTTTCTGCCGATATCACTATGGCAAATGCTAAGCTCAATATCACAAAAGGATCTCGTAATACAGATACAAATATTACAAGTGCTTTTTATGTGATAGATGTGAAAGATCTGACACCGTTTGAAAAACTCTTCGGCTATAAATATCATGGTCCATTCTACGCTATGGGTGAAGCAACCCATCATAAACATTTTAAGATACAGGGACTTTCTAAAACATTTGGAGGGATACTTGATTTTGTCTATGAAAAAGATAAATTGAACATAGACCTGAATGATGTCTCTTTTAAACAGTTTATGAGTTTATTTCCATTCCAAATTATGATAGATGGAGATACCACAGGTAATGTCAATTATGACTTCATAAAAGATCGTATGGTAGTGAATACCAAACTCACAAATGCAAAATTCTTACATTCAGAACTGGTCAGTAACATCTATAAAAAAGCTGACGTAAATATGCTTGTGGAAGAGTTTGATGATAGTACTTTAGAGGCAAGTTACCAAAACGATATTTTACAGGGAGATTTAAAACTTGCCAATAACAGAGGCCACTTCTATTTAACAAATACCATCATGAACACTAATAAAAATACCATTAATGCATACTTTGATTTTAAAATGCAGGAGCAAGAATTTTCAGGTAAAGTCTATGGCGCATTGGATGATCCGGAAGTAGACCTCAATATGAAAAAACTTATCAGACATAAAATGGATAAACAGATGGATTCAATGGTAGGAAAAGGAAATCGGAAGATGATGGAAAAAATGCCAATGGGTGAAGCTGCAAAAGATGCTGCTTCAGGTGTTGCTGGAGGATTTATGGGAGTATTCTTTTAATAGGATGTAAACTAGGCAGAACGCCTATCTTTACTACGCTACAAATGCGATTTGCTCAGTGTAATGCTCAAGCGAGCAGTCACTTTAAGAGTAGACTATAGTCTCTCTGGCATTTCATCTTTAAATGCTATTGCTTCTGCTTTTTCGAGTATATCCAGGGCACCATCACCTATCATTGCTTCTGCCAATTGTTGACCCAATGTATCACACTCTCTTAACTTTGATGTAAGTTCTTTATGCATGATATTTGTACCATCAGGATAACCCAACATTGCCTTCACAGTGATATCATCACCAGAAATGATCGCATTGACAGCTACAGGAGCAGAACAACCTGCTCCTATTTTAGAGACAAAGTCACGTTCCAACTTTGTACAGATAAAAGAATTTTCATCATTTAACGTCATCGCAATTTCACGGATCCTGTCATTAGCACTCACAATTTCAATACCCAAGGCAGCCTGTCCCATAGGAGGTATGAAAAAATCCAACTTTTCTACAAAAGGGATATCTTTCAACAGGTCAAGTCTATGAAGTCCAATATAGGCAAGTATGATCGCATCATATTGCCCTTCTTTGAGCTTTCTAAGCCTTGTATTAACATTTCCTCTAAGCTCTTTTACTTTCAGGTCAGGACGCTTCTCAAGAAGCTGCATACGTCGTCTGAGACTTGTTGTTCCAACCGTTGCACCAAGAGGAAGTGTATCTAGACTCTGATAGGTATGTGAAAGTAATACATCACTCTGATCCTGTCGTGTCGTTATGGCACACAGTTCCAAACCCTCTGGGATATAGGTAGGCACATCTTTAAGTGAATGCACTGCAAGATCTGCATTCCCTTCAAGCATCTCATCTTCAAGTTCTTTAGTAAAATGCCCTTTCCCACCTATAAGTGCAAGTGGTTTGTCCAGTATCTTATCACCTTTAGAAGTGATCTCATTGAGTTCGACTGTGATCTCAGGGAACGATGTTTCAATTCTCTCTTTTACATGATATGCCTGCCAGAGTGCAAGATTACTTGCTCTAGTTGCGATGATTAATTTTTCCACTGCTTTTTACCTTATATGATCGTATATAGAGCAAAGCCCTATATACTACGCTAACGTTGAGTTATTGTTTGTTTTAAATTTTGATGTCTGTATTATTTTATGAGATTTTTGTGTCCATTACGCATTTTATCCCACTTACCATCTATATAGATAGTTGGTGTACCAGAAACCATCATTTTACCTGCAGCTATTTCATCTGCTTTCATTGCTTCTTTCACTTCTTTAGCATTTACCTGTGCCGCAGTTACACTATACCCAGTCTGTGTTTTTACCGCAGAAAGTATCTTTGTCATATCTGTTTCTCTTGGGTTGATCTTGAGTGAATAGATCTTTTCAACTATATCCATCTTACCCTCATGCTGTGCAACATGCATGACGCGTGTTAAGACATCTGAAACCGGATGTATACGAAGCAACGGTAAGTGATAATAATAGACTGCTATTTTTGTAGGGTTTTCTTTGGCTGTGTTAAAGATCTCCGGTACTAATTCTTGACAGAATGGACATTGAGGATCAGAGAAGATCAGTATTTTATGCTCTGCATCTTTGTTACCAAACAGTAAGTGATCATCATTATAATAACTCTGAGGCACACTAGGCTTAATGTTGTCACGGTAGTCATTACCTGTTTTCAAGTCCACTAAGTGTCCTGTGACAAGTCCATCTTTTACAAACATCGTTTCTGGTGCATGGATCTCTTTTTTCTGATACTCTAGATCCATAGTTGTTAACAGGATCGTCCACCCTGGTAATCTTTCATCTGTTTTAGACTCAAGGACTGTCACACCTTTTACTTTTACTTCCGGGTTTTTCACCACTGCTTTTTTAACATATTTAAGTAATAGTTTATTATCTGGTTGTGCATTTGCACTAAGAGCTACGGTCGCTGCGACTGTGCTCATCAATAACTTCGACATCAATGACATTATCATCTCCTTGTTTTGTAAAATGTGTTGTTTGTTCGGGTGTTATTTTAGCAATAAATTGTAAATAAAGCGTGTAAAAAAGTGCTATTACCCCTAAAAAATCAGAAAATACTCCGGGAATTATAAGAAGTATCGCACCGACAAAATAAGACATACTGGCATTTTGAAATCTTCTCATATCCAGTTTTCCCTGTCTCATAGACTGCATATTGCCCATCATCGTTTGTGATGACTTTTGTAAAAGCATCATACCTAGTGCAAAACTAAGTATAATCCATATCACTGACCATAAAAAGCCAATGCTCTCCCCTGTCTTTAATGAGAGGTAGAGTTCTATAAGGAAAAAGGGTATGATCAAAAATATCATATTAAAATCTTTCAGCCAGTAAACTAGCTATATCTTCCACAGAGACTTCTTCTTTTATCATGCCGTCTCTACTCAAAAACTCCACTATACCATCAACCAGTTTTTTACCTATAACCACAGCATTAGGTACACCAATAAGTTCATAGTCTTTCATTTTCGCACCAAATCTGTCTTTTCTCTCATCAAGTAAGACATCTACACCTTTGGCTAGCATCGATTCATAAAGTTTTTCGCCTAATGCTACCTGCTCATCATCTTTAATGTTAGAGATAATGATCTGCAGATCAAATGGTGCAGATTCTTTCGTCCAGATACACCCTTTATCATCATGGTTTTGCTCTATAATAGCTGCAAGTAAACGGCTCACACCTATACCATAGGTTCCCATGACCATCGGTTTTGATTTTCCGTTTTCATCCAAAAAATTTGCGGCTAACGGTTCAGAGTATTGTGTCCCTAGCTGGAATATATGCCCTGCTTCTATACCTTTAGTATAACGCAATGAACCACCACAAGTAGCACAAGAATCTCCCTCTTGAACGGCTGATATGTCGGCATATGATTTTTCCTCTGCTGTTAGACTGTCTACACCTTCCAATGCACTGTCTACAACCAATGTTCCTATAGTGTCAGTCTCTTCTTGTTCTACAAGTTCATTCGCATTGACTGCATTACATGCTTTTACCTCTTGTAGTTCAACAGATACTGGTAAGGCAAAATGCACTACTTTTGTAACACCTTCATCATATAGTGCTTTCATTGCAATGACTTTTATTTCTGTAGAGGCATCATATGGTTTTGATTTTGCTATAGCAGCTTCTATGTTTGCACCATATTCACAGTCATCACATACTACGATGGTATCTTCTCCACTGTCAGCAAGTACCATAAACTCTTTACTTCCAGATCCACCGATCGCACCAGAGTCTGCATCTACAACTCTAAACTCCAGTCCAAGACGTGTAAATATTTTCTTATACGTCTCTTCCATCAATGCAAATTCTCTTTGCATATCTTCTGTAGAAGCATGGAAACTATAAGCATCTTTCATCAAAAATTCTCGTCCACGCATGAGACCAAACCTTGGTCTGATCTCATCACGGAATTTGAGATTGATCTGATATACGTTTAATGGAAGCTGTTTATAGCTTTTAACCGTTTGTCTCACAAGGTTTACCATCATTTCTTCATGCGTTGGGCCCAATATAAAGTCATTGTTCTTACGGTCTTTAAAACGTAATAACTCTTTACCATACTTCTCTAAACGTCCACTCTCTTCCCAAAGTGTAGCAGGCGTAACAAAAGAGAGGCTCACCTCTTGACATCCGGCTTTATCTAACTCTTCTTTAACAACAGCATGTACTTTATCAAGTATCTTTTTACCTAATGGTAAAAAATTGTAGAGTCCGCTTCCGCCTACTGATTGTATAAATCCACCTCTTATAAGGTAGATATGACTTGCCAATGTTGCATCATTTGGTGTCTCTTTAGTTGTTGGGATCAATAATCTTGAAAATCTCACGCGTTGTATCCTTTTGTATGGTGGTCATTTTTGTACTGTTTTAGATCAATATTCTCTGTATCGATATTGAACATTCTTTTCACTGATTCGATGCAGTTTGCATTTTTCTTCTCTGCAGAAGAGTGTCTCAGGTTTTGCGTTGGTTCATGTAAAAAACGTTTAAACATCTGCTCTGCCATTTTACGCATATTGGCTTCAGCTTCGGCAGGAACAAAACCATTTTTAAGGGCTCTTTGCATCTCAGTATCTATAGCTGCTGAGACTTGCTGTCTCATTTCTTTGATAACCGGCTCTATAGAGAGTGCTCTGAGCCAGCCATAGAATTCCTCTTTGTACTGCTCTACTATTTCCGTTGCTCTTACAGCTTGCTCTTCACGTAAAGCATGATTATCCTGAGAAATAGCACGAAGATCATCGATACGAAAGATCTGTAATTTCTCTAGCTCCATATCTTCTATATCACGAGGAATAGCCATATCAAACCAAAGTCTTGGTATCGTTTCATTTTCTATAAGATCTCGCGTGATGATGTGCTCTCTTGCCGAAGTTGCTGAGAAAAGTAGACGATAACGGTTCAGATACTTTGGAAGTTTCTCCATCGTACCTGCTTTAACGTTTTCACCCAAGGTTTCTGCTATTTGTACTACCTTCTCCTGGTCTCTTCCCAACATCACGACATCACATCCTGCTCTAAGCAAATGTTTTGTTGCAAGTACACCCATTTCACCTGCGCCTACTACAACTGCTGTCGTACCCGACATGTTGTCACCCAAAAGTTTATGTGCCTGTGCCACAGCGACTGAAGCTATGGAAATAGGATTTTGAGAAATGTTGGTAGCATTACGGACTTCTGCTGCACACTTTACAGAATAAGAGATGATACGGTTAAGTTTACGTCCCGCAGTTCCATTCCTGTGTGAAAGCATAAACGCCTCTTTTACCTGTCCTGTGATCTGTGATTCACCTACAACCAAAGAGTCTAAAGAAGAAACCACAGAAAATATATGCTGTACTGCCTCTTCATCATCATAGCGCACCCCTGAACTTTTAACCTCATAAAAGTTCAATGCACTCTTTTGACTCATCAGTCCCAATATCGTGTGATAACTTGAAAAGTTATCACGTGTTGCTAAAACTATTTCAACACGGTTACAGGTTGAAACAATAAATGCTTCATGGATAAAATCAAACTCAACCAGTTGGTTCAGCATTTCGATTTTTTCTTCATCATTAGCAAATGCCAATTTCTCTCTCATGCCCTGATCACAATTTTTATGGGAAAAACTCATTACTTGATAATACATTAAAAATCCCTTTCGATCATCTGCATCGCAATACTTGAGAGTGCATCTTCACCTCTCTCATTCATCAATTTTATCGCTTCTACTATAAGTACTTTGGCTTCTTCATAACTCTTTTGGATCACTTGATGTTCCTGCATTTTCATTTTGATCCATAGTTGTTCTTCAGTAGAGAGCTTTTTTGCATGCAATGATCTTAGTTTCTCTTTGTCACCACTATCTAAGACTTCATAAAGGTAAATATATGGAAGTGTTGTTTTCCCTTCTTCAAAATCATGTAAAGCAGGTTTACCCAATGTCTCTGCATTTGCAGTGATATCAAGCAGGTCATCAATCATTTGAAATGCGATACCCAGGTTTCTACCGTATGTCATATATGCATCTTTGGGCTTACTTGCCAGCAATGCTGCAGCCCCGGCACTGGCTTCCATGAGCGAAGCTGTTTTTTGGTATATCATCTCAAGATATACCTCTTTATCTAAGTTGAATGTTTTTGAAAGTGAAACATCTTTGAGCTCTCCAAGGCTGAGTTCTACAACAGCATTTGAGATCAGCTTAGCCACATCAGGACCAATATTATTTAACTCTAAAAAGCCTTTTGAATAAAGGATATCTCCAAGCATGATGGCTGTTTTATTGCCATAGAGTGCATTAAGAGAAGGTTTTGCACGTCTGGTATACGCATCATCTATGACATCATCATGTAAAAGACTTGCAGCATGTATCATCTCAACAACAGCAGCAGTCTTTACTACAGCAAGACTGCTCCCTGCTATTTTCAAAATAAGTTTTGCGCGCAGTCTCTTACCGTGAGGAAGTTGAGCATAGAGTCCACTTACCTCTTTATCATTCAAATCAGCTATAAATTGTTCTATTTTTCTCTCAACAGCACTTAACACGTATATTGGTCCTTATTTACACTGAGTCACGATTGATACTAGAAGGTTAATGAAGACTATAGTTGTTCTATCATCTATATCTTCATATATACTACTCATATTGCACTCTAATTGTTTTTATAAAAGTCAATAATTATAGCAAAATAATTATAAGAGTGAATGTGCTTAGTCTTTTTGATCTAAATACACTTCTATAGGCTGGGGCTTTCCTAAATAATATCCTTGAGCATATTGGATATCTAATTCTTTAACCATGTCATAAATATCTTCATCTGCAACAAATTCTGCAACAAGTTCATACTCAAAAGTTGCAGCCAATTTCTGTATGGATCTAAGAACCGTTTTAGCACGTTCAGGAGTACTCTGCAATTCACGAATGATACTTCCATCAATTTTCAGAATATCTATATCTAGTCGTATAAGGTACTTGTAACTTGCATATCCGCTGCCAAAGTCATCAAGTGCCACTTTTGAACCAAAGGCTTTTAACTGCTGTAAATAAAACATTATTTTTCCATAGTCTTTGACTTCATGTTCTTCAAGAATTTCAAAAGTCAACCTATCTGCTATTGCTCTATTTTCATATAAGTTCTCTGTGATAAGTTTCATCATATCACCATTATCAAGATCATCCAGATCCAAATTAACACTTATCTCCACATCTTTATATCTGTGTAATGTAAGAAATACATTCCGAAAGACAAGTTTACTCATTTTAATATATTGGCTTGTACCTTTTATCACATCCATAAAATAAAAAGGCAAAATAAGTTTTCCAGGATCTTCTTTATCGGTCAATCGTACCAAAGTTTCATATTTTACAATTTCTTTTGTTTTAGTATTACAAATAGGTTGATAAAGACAAATAAGTCTCTCTTCTTCCAATGCTTCTTTTATATAGTCTATATTGCTGTACTTTACATTATCAATATGGTCTATGCCTAAAATGGCTACATCATTTTTACCTTTGTTTTTTACCTTTAAAAGCTTTTCATCTAAGAGTCTTTGTATATTCTGTATGGATGTAGTCTCTTCTGGAATGCGCATTGCAGTCATAGAGACAGTTACAGATATCACTTCATTCTCTATAAGATATTTCTTTTCCTGTAGTGTTCTAAATACGTTGTTGGCCAATGGTTCTATATTGTTATTCAATTTAGGGACGATCACCAAAAACTCTGTTCCTCCTACACGTATGACTCTAGAGTCTTCAGACAATGTACCCAACAACGTTTTCGTAAATTCGATGATAATACGATCTCCGGCTTCATGCCCGAACTTTTGATTGATTTCTTTAAATTCATCTATGTCTATGAGCATAGCATCATAACTGTCTACACTGTGTTTGTTAAAAAATTCTTCCAAATATTGCTTTGTATATACAGAAGTCAAAGTATCTATAATGAGCTCTTTACGTATTTTATAATATCTATACGCCAGAAAAATCAGTAAGTTCAAACTAAGAATTAAGAAAACCTGCATCATCCACACGACTGTCATAAGTGGAGAGTTGAAATTATTAAGATGTTCGCCATAAGACTTAGAGAGGTCAAGTACCAATAGTGCTTCTGTTTTATTTGCATTGACAATAGGAAAAACCAACGATAACCAAACCTGTTCAACTCCTTCATGCTGTTCAA
>NZ_JBFFOH010000060.1:0-13389 GCF_041562805.1 Sulfurovum sp.
GTAGTAGCACTTGGTGCTTTATTGGCAACTACAGGTGCATATGCAGTAAGTGTTGCAGCATGTACCGGATGTCATGGACAATACTTTGAGAAGGCAGCCTTGGGGAAATCGAAGATAGTCAAAGATATGTCTTATAAAGAGATCAAAGATGCAATGATGGGTTATAAAAATGGTACCTATGGGGATACTATGAAAGGCTTGATGGAAGCACAAGTAAAAAATCTTAGTGATGATGAGATCGAAGCAATGTCATTACTGATGAAAACTGAAGCAGGTGTACCTACACAAAAAGCCACAGAACATGCTGCAGCTGCAGCAGTAGCAGCAGCAGGTGGAACCTATGTCAACCTTAATGAAGGTGCGTCTGATGCAACGCGTATACATGATGAAGACTTCAATAATCAAAAGTCAGTATCTGAAGCATCCATGGGGCTTAGAAAAACAGATCTTTACAGTGAAGATACAACGACTGGAACACAGGCAGACTACAACAGACCAAGTCCTGGATCATCGACAAAATTTGAAAGAGCGTATAAAGATGCACCACCGATGATCCCACATTCTGTTGAAGGATTATTGCCTATTACAAAGATGAACAACCAGTGTCTTGGTTGCCATTTGCCTGAAATCGCACCAAGTGTAGGTTCTACACCGATCCCGGCAACACACTTTACAAACTATAGACCATCTACGACAATGAAAGACGGTGTAGTTATTAAAGAAGGACAGGTTCTCGGAAGAACTATGGCAAATACTTCAGATGTTGTCATCGCAGAAACGACAACAACTGATACCTTGTATCAAGGGCGTTTTAACTGTACGCAGTGTCATGCACCACAGTCAAAAATGAAAACATCTGTGGCTAATACCTTCAGACCTGATTTTGGAGAAGGTGATGAACTGAAAAGTCATTCGGATCTTGCTGATGCTATGAATGAAGGTGTTGATTTTGAAGTATCCGAATCAGCACCTTATATGGAAGGTGAGTAAGAGTGGCAAGTAGGCGTGATTTTCTAAATACATTTAGAAAACCTTTAGAACAAACTAAGGAAAGCTCACCCCTCGTGGTGAGGCCTCCTTATGGTTTAAATGAATCTCTTTTTCAGAGTGAGTGTGTTGCATGTGAAAGTAAGGCATGTGTCGCTTCTTGTGATGAACAGATCATAGTAATCCAGGAAGATGGCACACCTCGACTAGATTTTTCTAAAAGCGGTTGTACCTTTTGTGAAGATTGTGCAAGTGTGTGTGAACCAAATGTATTGAGTCTGGAGAACGGTCATAATTCAGAGCATATTAATGCCACATTTCGTATCTCCACTGAGGGTTGTGTAGCGCATAATGGAGTAATATGTTTTTCCTGTAAAGAACCATGCATCGATGATGCTATACTTTTCAATGGTATGTTTAATCCTGTCATAGATATGGATAGATGTACCGGTTGCGGTTTTTGTCTGGGACGCTGTCCCACACAAGCCATAGATTTTACTGCAAGACCCCTTGCAGTTACAGATAACACAATGGAGCAAATATCTTGACTATAGAAACCCTAAAAAAATCCTATCCAAAGCTTTTTACAAAGCTACCTGAAGATGTGTCAGCATTACGATACTTACTGGTCATAGATGTGAACTATGACGATGATGATTCAGATGAATTTGATGCCATAGATCCTGAAGATTATAATTTTCTACTCTATACTACTGATATGTTACAAGAAGCAGTAGGAGAACCGACTATGATAGAGTTGGTAAAAAGACTTAGTGAGCATAAAGATATAGAAGAGTTTTATCTTTCAGATATAGATCTCTATGGGATACAAACAGATTTGGATGAAGAGGGTATTGCACATATGGTATTTGGGTCTCTTGAGGAGATCGTTGCATGAAAAAGATCTTTATAGTTCTATTTCTCAATTTAGCCTGCCTGCAGGGTGCTTCACTACTTTCACCTGTGTTGGAGATCGGGGTCAATGGAACTACAAAAGATATGGTACTTTACGGGAATTCACTATTGATAGGTACAGACAATGGAGTGTTGCAGGTGTATGACTATGAATCCAGGGTTTTTACTAAAACGATCACACTTCCAGAAGTACAAGACTTTATGGGAGACATGATAGCCCCTCGTGTCTACTCCATCGATCAAATAGAGGGACGTTATCTACTCTTGAGTGACAGTGGGAAAGGCGGTTATGCGAACCTTTGGGTACATGAGAACAATGTCACTACGCAGTTATTCTCATCAGTAGATAAGAAGGCAGCCATTAAAGCAAGGTTTATAAACAAAGATCAGATCTTACTAGGCTATCTTAGTAACGAAGCTGCACTGTTTGACATTAAAAGTAAAGAAGAAGTGTACCGTATACAGTTAAGTGAATCGAAGTTTTCAGATTTTGCTTTAAATGAAGCAAAAACGCAAGCTGTCTATAGTTGTGAAAGCGGTGTGCTTAACATCATAGATACAGCTACAGGTAAAGTGATCAAGGTACTTAAAGGGCTTAATCTAGACAATGTCTATAAGGTGGATTTTAAACAAGGCATTGTTTCTGCTGCTGGACAGGACAGAAGGGCGTCTGTGTATGATGCCCTCACAGGGAAGGGTGAATATATAGAAGCCTCTTTTCTCATCTATGCCACAGGGCTTAGTCCGAGTACGAAAAGAGTCGCTTTTGCTATGGATGAAAAAAATAATATTTCCATTTATATAAGGTCAACTAAGGTAAAAATAGCAGAACTTCAAGGGCAAAAGAGTACACTAAATAATATTATTTTCAAAGATGAAAATACACTTTTCTCTTCCAGTGATGATGAGACGGTCATGATGTGGAGATTGAAATGATAAATAGTACCAGAACTATGAATTGCCAACTGAGGACAACGGTGCAAGAGGAACTTTTATCCTCTCTAAATCAGCACAAAAGGAGTGAGTATGTATACAACATTTGATATGTTTATAGAAACCCAAGTGCCTGAGCATGTAGAAATCATCTCAAGGACTGATCTCAGCGGTGTGATCATTCATGCCAATGAGGCCTTTGCCAAGATCAGCGGATATGAGGTGAATGAGCTCATAGGCAAGCCACACAACATTGTCAGACACCCCGATATGCCCAAGTCAGTTTTTGCAGATATCTGGGAGACACTTGGACGTGGTGAGAGCTGGCAGGGTTATGTGAAGAATAGACGCAAGGACAATGGGTACTATTGGGTTCACGCCAACGTCTCCGGCGTCTATAAAAATGGAGAGCTTGTCGAGTACAAGTCTTTACGGTCTCCGATAGATAGAGAAACAAAGATCAAGATGCAAAACACTTATGATGCATTAAGAAAAAGCGAAGAACAGAGCTCCCGAGTCGTCTTATATGTGACAGATGAGCAGTTAGATCAGATTGCAAAGTTACTCTGATTTTGTTAAAATTAAATAAGAAAAGAAAGGCAGAAAAAATGAATATATCAAGTATAGTAGTTCAGGTAAAACCAGAAAATTATGACACTCTAAAAGAAGAGTTGGAAGCAAGTGGTGTATGTGAATATCACTTTGGTGACAAAGAAAAAGGTAAAATGATCGTTACCGTAGAGGGTTCAGGGGTTGAAGAAGAGATCAAAAAACTTGTGCATATCCAGCAAACCAAAGGTGTACTTGCAGCAGATATGATGCAAACCTACCAGGAAGAACTTGAAGGTGCCATTAAAGAGCTTGAAGAGGCAGATGTTGTACCTGATATGTTAAATATGGACAGTATAGATGTGCGTGATATTATTTATAACGGCGATTTGAAAAAGAAAGATTTTAAAGGCGGTATATAAATGGTAGTCATTGAATCAGTCATCAAAACCAACCCTCTGGGACGGTGGTACATCGAATTAAGTGATACCATGAAAGAAGAGAGCATGGAAATTTGTCTGGACATTTATGAATATGCGCAGAAAGTGGAGATGATGGGTGAAGAGTATGGGGGTGAAATTGAAGTTGCATGGTCAACGGAAGACAATGTCACTCCCGCACAGATCAATGAAGTTCGTCAACAGATCATGGCATACGAAGCAGAAATTGAAGCACAGAAAGATCAAACTGCACAAGAAAGTACAGAGTGGACACCTAACGCGTAACTCTTTCTTCAAAGTCTACTACTATGACGGTTCTTCCCGTCATATAAGATAAAATAAATAGAATTTTCATTACCTTTTGCTATAATCAGACAAATTTACATAATAAGATAAACACTATGTCAGAAATAGCACAAGCTAAGATCTGTTGTGATTTGTAAAAAAAAATTAAATAGGAGTGTTTATGGATTATATATTTCAAACAGGATTTTTAGGAACGAGAGCACCACTTTTTATGGATATTGTATCTGTAATTGTTGCTGCGTTGCCTTTTTTAATTTATGGGGCGATCTCTCTTGCTAAGAAAGGGAATTATAGTGCACATGAAAGTGTACAGAGATTACTTTTTTGGATTTCTGTAATTGTGGTAGGATTTTTTGAGTTTGGTGTGCGTATGGAAGGTGGATATAAAAACCTGATGGAGGGTAGTTCTGTATCACATGATTATCTTTTGTATGTATTGATCTTCCATATCATCATCTCTGTGATCACATTGATTCTATGGGTAAAAACACTTTACTTTGCAAAGCGATCTAAAAAACAATCCACGCTTCCAGGACTTTATTCTCCAACACATAAAAGAGATGGACAATGGACCTTTATAGGTATTATATTCACCATGTTGACAGGTGCCTGGGTCTATGCGTTACTCTTTGTATTCTAAACATGAAGAAGGTTGCAATTTCTGCATGTCTTTTGGGTGAGAAGTGTCGCTATGATGCGACAGACAATAAAAATGAAATACTTTTAGAACAATTAAAAGATGCACAACTCATTCCTTTTTGCCCTGAAGATTTTGCCTTTGGTTCACCTCGTCCTACGATGGACCTAGTGCGAACACAACAAGAAGATAAAGCGCTATCTAATTTGACTGGAGAAGATCTTTCAGGGCCTATAACTGAATATGCCAGACTTTTTTTTGATAGACATAGTAAGTTGGATCTGTTTATTGGTAAAGACAGAAGTCCAAGTTGTGGTGTATGTTCTGCAAGACTTTACGACGAAAAGCAAAATCTATTCTCTTCAAAAGAAGCAGGATTGATGACAAAAGAAGCAAAAAAACGAAATATACGCTGCGTAGATGCAGAAGATTTTAAGGGATCAATATGAGAATAATTTGGACAGTACTGCTAAGTACATTGTTTTTAACAGCAGGTGCATCATATGAAAATGGTACCAAAGAAGCTATTGTTAAAATTTATACCACTGCAAAAATACCGAATTATCAAGAACCTTGGAACAGTTCAATGCGCAGCAGTACAGGTTCGGGTGCCATTATAGAAGGTGGATACATTCTTACAAATGCACATGTTGTAGCTGACCAAGCTTTTTTGGAAGTACAGCGTTATGGTCAACGAAAACGCTACATTGCAAAAGTGTATGCAGTTTCACATCAGGCAGATCTGGCACTTTTGAAGGTAGAAGATAAAGCTTTTTTTAAAGGCGTGAAACCATTGACCTTTGGTACACTTCCTTATGTTGAACAAAAAATTGTGGTTTACGGTTATCCTATGGGAGGGAATACCCTCTCTGCAACGATAGGAGTGGTTTCACGTATAGAGCATCATGCCTATGCACATAGTGGAGAGTCTTTTTTGGCAGTCCAGGTAGATGCTGCAGTCAATCCTGGAAATTCTGGAGGACCTGCACTCTCTAATGGGAAGATAGTCGGTGTGGTGATGCAACTGATCAGCAAATCTCAAAACATTGGTTACCTGGTCCCTGTGAATATGGTCAAACATTTCATAGAAGATATGAAAGATGGAAAGTATGACGGGTTTGCCGATTTGGGATTAGGTACACAAAAACTGGAAAACCCTGCGATAAGACGCTATTATGGGCTTGATGATAATGTCAGTGGAAAACTTATTGTGAAGGTGGTACATAATTCCTCACTTGCAGGATTGCTTCAGGAAGGTGACATATTGACTGCTGTAGATGGACACAATGTAGAAAATGACGGTACTGTAGAGTTCAGAAAACATGAGTTTACACATTATCAGCATTTTGTAGACGCTTATCAAATGGGTGAAAAAGTAAAGCTTGACATCATCCGAGATAAGAAAAAATTGCAAGTTGAGGCAGATTTAAATTGCATAGCTGATGATATGTATTTGGTCAAAACAACACGTTATGATACGATGCCGAGGTATTTTGTTTATGGTGGATATGTCTTTTCACCTTTAACCAGAAATCTTATCGTTTCGACAAATCGTAACCGTTTAAAACTTAGTTATTTGGCTGCAAAATGGCAGGAAAGAGATAAAAGTGAAGTGGTTGTTCTACTGAAAGTATTGGCTTCAGATATGAGTAGGGGAGACAATGATTTTGCAATGTGGCCTATAGATAAAGTCAATGGAGAAGCATTTAAGAACTTTAATGAATTTTACCAAAAGATGACCGCAGTGAAGAGTCAGTATATCGTTTTAGAAGACAATGACGGTGTGAAAGTGATCATCGATAGAGAAGAAGCTCAAACGAAACAGAGTGCGATACTTAAAAAGTATAATATTGAGTTTGACAAGTCGATAGATCTTAGGAAATAGATGTGACGGAAGTAACCCTCACTGATGAGGCCACAGACTATCTACAAGAGGTAATCAATACTTTGACCGATGAAGACTATCATTCCTTAATACGGATGGTAGACGATAGAGGTGGTGAGATATCTCTTAAGGATGTAAAGTCCATGATGGATGTACTTGAGAATCCTGACGAAATGTGAGAAGGATGTAAGTAGCTAACTTATAATGCCTATCGATGAAGTATCAAATATATAACTTTATAACGTTTTTATAGTGGTTATTCATACTTCTTAAACTGTTGTAGCCACTCTTTATCTTCTTCACTTAGTGTGCCTACTCTTTCAAGCAGTTTTTTCTTGGTAGCGATGAGATCGTCTATTTCGAGGTAAGCTAAAAGGGCAGGGTTGATGGTTGGTTCTTTTCTGCCATAAGCGATGAGTTTTTCTATATCTGCCAGTAATTCTTCTTTTGAGTGTTCATTTTCTTTATTCATTCTGTTATACTACCCAAAAAGAAATAATAAAGGATACAGTATGCTAGAAGTAGGGACACAAGTACCGGATTTTTGTTTGCCAAACCAGGATGAAGAAGAGATCTGTTTTAGAGATATTAAAGGAAGATGGATAGTCCTTTATTTTTACCCGAAAGACAACACCCCAGGCTGTACTACTGAAGCATGCGACTTTACAGCAGCAGAGCCGGACTTCAGAGACTTAAGTGCCATTATCTTAGGTGTGAGTCCTGACTCTCCTGAAAAACACAGAAAATTTATAGACAAAAAAGAGCTTGGTATCACACTTTTGGCAGATGAGGAGAAAGAACTTTGTAATCTTTTTGGTATTTGGCAGCTTAAAAAGTTTATGGGTAAAGAGTATATGGGTGTGGTACGTTCTACTTTCATCATAGACCCTGATGGAAAAGTAGCTGCAACATGGACAAAAGTCAGAGTGAAAAATCATGTGGATGATGTGAAGGCGAAACTCGAAGAGTTACAACAAGCACAATAACTTCTTCTGAATACTCTACAAGATAGTGTAAAACTATTTTGTAGAGTGAAACTATATTAAAAACTCTTTTTTCAGAACCGCTTTATCTACAACCTCATGATGTGAAGCTTTAAGAGGAAGAGACTCCCTAAACTCAATAGTTGTTGGCATCATATAAGTCGCTAAATGCTTTTTAAGCTCAAATGTTATCTCATTGAGAGGTATCTTGTCTTTAGCACTATAGACCAAAATGATCTCTTCTTCTATCTGGGCATTAGGTACACCAAAGACAGCACACTGTTTGATCTCTTTGAAGTTACTATAGACGACATCTTCTATCTCTTTTGGGCTTACTCTGTAGCCTGATGTTTTGATCATATCATCTTTTCGGTCTACAAAGTAGATGTAGCCCTCTTCATCTTTGTATACATAATCACCCGTAGCGATGACTATCTCATCAGGGTTTTCTATCGTGATTACTTTTTCTAAAATAGAGATGTTCTTAAATCTTTCTTTTGTCGATTTTTCGCTGTTCCAATATCCTTGATAGATACAACAGCCTCTATGAATAAGCTCGCCTACCTCATAAGCTTGACACTCATTGCCTTCTTCATTGATAATATATACTTCAACTTCAGGAATGGCTTTACCTATGGAGGTTGGTCTTATATGAATTTGTGACGGGTCAAGATAGGTACTTCTTAGTGCTTCGATAAGTCCATGCATGGAGTAAAACTTTGCTGGCTTGAAGTAGTCATCCACTTTTTTAACCATCTCTTTAGTGATGTTCCCCCCTGAAGAGGTAATAACACGTACATGGTCAAGTTGACTTGACATGGGCAGTCTATGAGAATCTTCATCAAACATCTTTGAAATATGTACAGGCATAAGTGCCAGTACGGTTACTTTGTCTTTAAGTAAATGTCCAAAGAAGTTACTTGGTAGTATGAACTTATGAAGTGCCAAAGTTGCCCCTGCATGGAGCGTACAAAAAATTTGATTCAGTCCATAGTCTAAGTTAAATGAAAGCAGTCCGGAGATAATGTCATCTTCATTTAGATCTAAATAGTTAGAAACGATTCTTGTACCATCTAAAAGGTTTTTTTGTGTCATCACAATACCTTTTTGAGAGCCATCACTACCAAAACCATAGGTGATAATAGCAGGTAAATCAGTATCAAGTTCTAGATCAAAGTTAGAATTAAAACATTTATAGATCTCTTTAAGTGAAACCAGTGCATCCTGAAGAGGTTCGAAAGTTATCATTTGACCTTGAAAGTTTATTTTCTCTATCGTGCTGATCTTGGTTTTATCAGTGACAATGCACTCTATTCCAGCGTCATTGATAATATATTCAACTTGCTCAGGCTTTAAAAAACGTGTAATAGGAACAATAATATAGGGCGTAGAGAGCAGAGCAAGTATCGTAATGACCTGTTCTATACTTTTATTGGAGTATATCCCAACTCTTGCACCATCTTCTAGACCCAGTTGGTTAAAATAATTGGCTAACTGATTTACTTTTGTCAATAGCTCTTGGTAAGTGAGTTTATTTTCTTTTTCTATTAGAGCTATTTTGTTGGGGTGTTTTTTATGCGCTATTTCTAATAACGATCTAATACTATTCTGCATTGTTTATCTCCCTTATTCCTAAAGTCCAAATTTCATAGTTTCTATCAGTAATGACATTTGGAGTTTCTGTGAAGTTAAGTATCTTTTTATAAAAGAAGCCAATAATTTTGTCTATATCCTCATCACTTAACACTTTTGAAATTCCACCTGTCAACACGATGCTGTTTAAAATTTCTAATTTAAGTGTTACATACTCATGATGACTTTTGGATACCTGATACAGCACCAGGAAAATAGCCAGTTGCATGAGAACCACAGTTGCTTTGTCGCTGTGTTCATCTAAAATATGTTCATTAACTTTGAGGTAATCTAGAAGCTCATAGACAAATTCATTATTTTTTGCACCAAAAACCAAACTCTCTCTGGATTTAAATACACCAAGCTTTTTAAAGACTAGTCTGTCATAACCACTGCTGGTCATAATGTTTTTGTTGTCTACTAGATCAGTACTGTAGTGGATATCTGTTGTAGCTCCACCCACATCGATAACTAAAAATGGATCAGCCACGCTAAAAAGTGTTCCTAATTTAGGCAAAGCATTATTAACGATATAGGGTGTTGAATAAATTTGATTTGAGGTTATTTCATAAAGCTTTTTAATATCCTCTTTCCCTGTGATATCCGACTGATAAAGGTGCGTTAAATATTCTTTTAGCTCATCCTCTTGCACTTGTAGTTTATCACCTATAATATTCTTTAAAACGATGAGGTCATCCAACTTACTATGTAAGAAATCATGATTTTGTTCATTTCCTACATAGACAATGTTTTGATAGTTCACCTCTTTTAGATAGGTGATCAACTTTTCATCAAACTTGGCTTTGACACCATCTATACCACCTACTACGATAACCACATCTATAATATCAGTAGGTACCACAGCTTCCTCTATGGTCGAATAGAGAATCGTATCAATAATATTGATCCCTGAATTAAAAGCAATGTTAGTGGCATACTTTAATGAAAAAAGAGAAGTAATACCAATAATAAGCGTGCTTAACCCACCATTGGCAGAACTACAGATAGAGATCTCTTCTTTTTTGTAGTTTCTTAGAAGGTCTGCACATTTATTATGCAGGTCATCATAAATAGTGGTGTCAAAATTTCTAAAGTGTTGGTTTATCTCACCGTTGGCACTGGTCTTGAAGTAGGTACTTCCTATGTCTATTTGTAGTTTGTTCACAGCATTATCCCTATATCATGAATAATATGGTCAACCAATGATTGTCCACATAAATCTATTTTTGAACGCTCAAAAGCCAAGCATTTATCGCTAATTGGCACATTTCCTCTCTCATAAAAGCGGATGTTGTAGTTTTTATCTCTTACAGTGATGGCTTCACCGTTGTTTGCTATATGTGGAGAAAACGGAATATCTATGATCCCATTTTTGATAGAGTTGAAAACTTGTCTCCATAATGTATCAGCAGGATCATTGAATACAGCTTCCATAATGTCATCTACCATCTCGGTAAGATTCTCTTCCTCTTCGGCATCTGAGATAAGAGGAAGCCCTCTTAACATATTGAGCGTGTATTGTGTATTTCTAACAGCAGCGGCATTTACTTCTTTTGTTGGGATACCAAATGACTCATCTCTGGTTTTGGTGATCATCTTATCAGCACGTATCATGGCTGCAATAACCGTAGAGGTATTGATAAGTGAATCTGAAAACTCTTTGTTCCTTGGGAACGCTCCCATCCATTGGTGGTAAACCAGATGAATGTCCGCATCACCACATCCGATCTTATCAGCATACTTTTTGGCTAGTTTTTTAATGACGTTTGAGCTTACAATGTCTTGTGACATAGAACCCGTCTGTGAGAAACTGACAGAGAAGGACTTTACCCCCTCTTCAAGTGATAACAGCATCTCTAAAAGCTGAATAACGATCACAATAGCAGGAGGCTGAAGTGTTGCAGAAAGTGGTCCAAAAGACTCACGGTTGATAGGTTCGTTCAGTTCGGAGTACTCTGCACAGACTCTCTCTACATATTTCCAATATAAAAATGCTTTGTCAAGCGGAAAGTTTTTTGAGTAGGGGAGTAGGTAGGTAATAGGGCCTCCCTCTATTTCAAAAATCCCGGAAGCCAATGCCACCTCTATAAGCAGCCTTGCATCAGGTGTTCCATGACGTAAACTGATCGGTGTATCATAATGCGTGACCATTTTTCGTGTGCTGCGGTAACCATGATTTACAAGAGGGTATCCGTTGAGCATATTTTCATCATTTTCTTCAGAGAGAGCCAACATTTTTTTAGCCATCTCATAGTCATTGAGTCTGGTATTACTGTCTATAGTAAGTGGAAGTATATCTACCCCTGCCTTGGTAAATTCACCATAAAGTTCAAAGACTTTATCATAGGTAGGAAACCCACCACGGGGCTGGACTAAAATTTTGTCAGATGTTTTAAATTTATGTGAAATAAATAGGTTTTTACTGGCACCAGTGATAAACTCTTTTATCTCATCAAAATCAAAACTGTCAGTATAAGGTGTTTTGGTAATAATCTCTCGTTCTTGTTGAAACATAATTATATACCTGCCTTCGGATTTTCTTTAAGGGTCTCTTCTATGAGATCAAGCCCCTCATTAAGGTCAATTTGATGAAATACCAAATCAAATCCATAGGCTTTGTACTTGGGAACCAGCTCTTCTTGCGTGGCTTCCCCAACACTAAGATTACCGCCAATGGCAAAGATAACCCCTTCTAGATCAAATCTATTTTTTAAAAAGAGTAGATCTCTTGACCAACCTTCTGCTTCACCATTGAGTGATGAAATTAGCAATACATCTGCATCTGTCTCTATGACTGCATCAATAAATTCTTCTAAATAGGTATTTACACCTAAATTAAAAACTTCAAAACCTCTCTCTTTTAGAGAGATCTCTATGAGCCTATTGGCTACAACATGGATATCGTTCCCTACAACACCTGTGACTACGCGCATAATATTACCTTTGATTAGTAGCATGATTTTACCCAATATTGGATAAACGCTAGGAATAATGTATAATTTTATAAAAAAAGTAGGAAAAATAATGACTTTTTCAACAGCAGATCTATGTGATGCCAACACAGATAATGTAAAAATACTAGAGATGAACTTATCATCATACGGGGCTAAAGAAGGTTTTTGTGGGCAAATCGTCACCATAAAATTGGATGAGGATAACAGAGGCCTGGTTGCCATGCTTAGAGATGAAGAGGGGCAAGGTAAAGTAGCCGTAGTAGATGTAGAACAAAAATTTTGTGCTGTTGTAGGCGATAACCTTATGGGATTTGCTGCAAAAAATGGTTGGGAAGGTATCATTATCAATGGATATGTAAGAGATACAAAGATAACAAAAACTATTGATGCAGGATTATTTGCTCTGGGGACATGCCCTAAAAGAAGTACAAAAATATCTCCCTGTACAAAAAGTACAACATTGCACTTTGGGAATATTGACTTTAAAGAAGGTGAATGGGTCTATGCTGATGAAGATGGTGTGATCGTTTCTTGTGATGCGTTGACACTGGAGTAGCTTAAAAAGATTTAGAGGGATCATGTAGCCGGATCTCTTTCAAAGTGATTTATCCGCCTTTATGAAAATTTAAACATCTTTTCGGTATAATCGCGTTCCTTATTCTCCAAGAGGCTATGAAAATAGCTTGAATAATGGAAATACTCATGTAGTTATTCCTTGACTGGTTGCACATAACGTGTTGATGACTACAGCGGACGATTTGGATGATTATCAATCCAACTCTTAAACCTAGTGATGAAGCTATGCTTTTAACTGAGTTTTTACAGTGTAAAAATTCTATTAACGATATACCAAGGAGAAACTTATGGTAACAATGAAAGACTTACTCGAATGTGGTGTACACTTCGGGCACCAAACAAGAAGATGGAATCCAAAAATGAAGAAATTCATTTTCGGTGCAAGAAAGAACATCTATATTATCGACCTTCAAAAAACACTTAGATATTTCAAATATACTTACAATGTTGTAAGAGATGCAGCAGCTGAAGGACAAACAGTACTTTTCGTAGGTACTAAAAAACAAGCTAGACAAGCAGTTAAAGAGCACGCTGAGAGATGTGGTATGCCTTACGTTGCAACTAGATGGTTAGGTGGAATGTTAACAAACTA
>NZ_JBFFOH010000061.1:0-13022 GCF_041562805.1 Sulfurovum sp.
CACACCTATGGCAACCCTTGTAGGTATCAGTCTTGCAGCAAAAAGAGGAATTCTTTTTAAAGAAGCCTCTTTTCTTGAGACTATGGCAAAAAGTGACATACTTGCCTTAGACAAAACAGGTACCATCACTGAAGGTAAACCTTCTGTAGTAAAAGCAGACTTTTTTGAGGACTTTGATCCTTCATTACTCTATTCACTTGTGAGCACATCCAACCATCCTATCTCAAAAGGAATCAAAGTATATCTTGAAGACAAGCATGACATATTGGAAGCACTTACACTTGAAGAGATCAGCAGTATCGAAGCAAAAGGGGTAAAAGCCAGTTATCAAGACCAACAACTCCTTGGGGGTAATGAGGAACTGCTTCGCTCTTCAAATATAGCAGCTGATACAGATTCAGAAAATGCACTTTTCTTCTTTACTGTGAATAATACGCTTGTTGCACGTTTTGAACTGACTGATACCATTAGAGAAGGTGCAGCACAAGCCATACAGAACATCAAAAATTTAGGGGTTAAAGTAGTGATGCTTACAGGAGACCATGAGCAGAGTGCACAAAAAGTGGCAGCGCAGGTCGGGGTAGATGAAGTCTATGCAAAACTTCTCCCCCAAGAAAAATCAGGCATGATAGATAAGTTTCATCAAGAAGGACATGTTGTTGTGATGGTCGGAGATGGTATCAATGATGCTATTGCCCTTGCTTCTTCAGACATTTCTATAGCCATGGGTAATGGTGCAGATGTAGCCATTGGTGTAAGTGATATTGTACTTTTAGATGAAAAACCTGAGAGTATTTACGAATCCTATAAACTCTCACGTAGAACCTTTGGAGCAGTCAAAGAAAATTTAGGTTTTTCATTATTGTATAATGTCGTAGCTGTTCCACTGGCAATGATGGGATTTGTAAATCCTCTTGTTGCAGCACTCTCTATGAGTTTAAGTTCATTGGTAGTGGTAGGAAATTCCATGCGTATCAAACGCTTAAAATTTAAGGATAAAAAATGAATGAAAATATTGTTATATTGATGATAGGCGTATCTACATTTTTAGGTGCCATAGGTCTTATAGCTCTACTTTGGGCAGTGAGGACAGGTCAATTTGACGACCACAGTAAATTCATAGATGCTGTGCGCCACGACAATGAAGAAGACTTGCAGGATGCCGTTATGATGCAAGAAAAGAAAAAAGCATATAAAAAAGCACATAAAGAGAAGATGAAACAAGAAAAACTGGAGAAAGAAAGAAACTATAGACCTGCAGACTAAGAAGAATCAAGGAAATTATGATATTATTATATGAATAAATATTAAAGGTTTGCTATGTACTTCAAAAAACTCTTTTTAACCTCTATTTTCTCTCTAGGGATGCTTCATGCCCAAAGTAATGTCGGACTTAATATTAACGATGAAGACCTGGAAGTGCTTGCGTCTATAGACCTCAATGCTTTCACGTATTATTCAGACAGTACTTCATACCTTATAGATGCTTCTTACCTTCACACAGATGATGATGACTTGGTAACAGTAGGCATCAGTGGAGAAAGTACTTTTCAGGGGATAGAAGGACTTGCACTCGGATTTGGTGTAAAATCCGTTTTTGCCGATGACTTTGTTGCTCTGCCTCTCTTTGCAAAAGCGAGATATATGCTCCCCTTAAATTACAGTATCCCTACTACTTCCCTCTCTACAAGCTTGGCTTACGCACCTTCTGTACTCACTTTTAGTGATGGAGAAAGCTATACTGAGTTTAGAATGGAAGCAGATATGGAAATCATCACAAATATCCATCTCTATACAGGCTATCGTAATATAGACACAGAGTATGATCACCATGATAAAACATTCAATAACAGCTTTTATGGTGGAATGAAACTTAGTTTTTAGTGTTATACTTTCACACTTAAATTAAAAGGATCTTTTTATGCATATTTTAGTCACCGGTGGTGCCGGGTACATAGGATCTCATACATGTATCCTTCTTATCGAAGCCGGATATGATGTCATCGTTTTTGATAACTTTTCCAATGCATCAAAAGAGAGCATCAAAAGAGTAGAAAAGATTGTAGGTAAAGAGATCATCCTGATAGAGGGCGATATACGGAATAGGAATGATCTGCATTCTGTCTTTAATAGCTATAAGATAGATGCAGTCATTCACTTTGCCGGATTAAAAGCAGTTGGAGAGTCCGTAGCAGAACCTCTCAAATACTATGACAATAACATATATGGCACCATCGTCCTTTGTGAAATTATGGCAGAACATAATTGTAGATCCATTGTATTTAGTTCCTCGGCTACTGTCTATGGAGACCCCCATACCACACCTATAAAAGAACATTTTCCCCTCTCTACTACCAATCCGTATGGACGAAGTAAACTCTTCATAGAAGAAATGTTACGAGACCTTTACATTTCAGACAATACATGGAAAATAGTCTTACTCCGATACTTTAACCCTGTAGGTGCACATGCTTCAGGCACTATAGGGGAAGATCCTCATGGCATCCCCAACAACCTTATGCCTTTTATCGCACAGACTGCTGTAGGTAAACGTGAATACCTGAATGTCTTGGGCAATGACTATAACACGCATGACGGTACAGGTGTTAGAGACTACATCCATGTGATGGATCTGGCAGATGGACATGTCAAAGCTCTCAATAAAATCAACAGTTTCAACGAAGTGATGACCATAAACCTTGGGACAGGGAATGGTTACTCCGTACTTGATATGGTCAAAGCTTTTGAAAAGGCATCAGGTAAAAAAGTGCCTTATCAAATCGCTCCAAGAAGAGCGGGGGATATTGCAAAATGTTTTGCAGACCCTACATATGCCAAAGAAGTATTGGACTGGGAAGCGACACGAAGCATCAACGAAATGTGTGAAGACAGCTGGAAATGGCAATCAAATAATCCCAATGGATACAAGGAAGAGAAATAATGTCAGAGACGATAGAAAAAAGCATCTTTAGGGAGTATGATATACGCGGGATCTTTGAGAAAGAACTCAATGAAACATCAGTTAAACTCATAGGCTATTACCTGGGTCAAAAAATTGGTGGAGATAAAGTTGTTTCCATCGGTTATGATGCACGTTCCCACTCTCCCATCTTAAGAGACTACCTCACCTCCGGACTCAATGCTGCTGGATGTAAAGTATTAGATATGGGTATGGTAGCGACTCCTGTAAACTACTATAGCAACTATATTGATTTTGATGGGATGACCACAGATGCTTCCATTATGATCACAGGTTCACACAATCCCAGCGAATACAACGGTTTTAAAATGACCGTTGATAAAAGTCCCTTCTTTGGTGCAGATATCTATGCTCTAGGTGATGAGATCGTTGCACATCAAGATCTTATCATTGAAGATAATACGACAAAAACAAATATAGATGTAAAAACCCCTTATATCAATTTCATGGTCAAAGAGTTTGATCACCTTAAAAACTTCCCTCAGAAAATTGTGATAGACGGTGGTAATGGTGTTGCAGACACTGTCATAACAGACATCTTTGATGCTTTGAATTTTAAGTATACAGGTCTCTATCTTGAACCAGATGGTACTTTTCCGAACCACCATCCTGACCCCTCTGTAGAAAAAAACCTTCTAGATGTCAAAGCAGCTTTAGCTAAAGATGGAGACATCGCTTTTGCTTACGATGGAGATGCTGACCGCATCGCTGTACTGACACATAAGTACAACATCAAAGGGGACCAAATGGCACTGCTCTATGCCATGAAGATGGAGAATCCTACGGTGATCGGTGAAGTTAAATGCTCACAGGTCATGTACGATGAACTCGAACGTCGTGGGGCAACAGCCATTATGTATAAAACGGGTCACTCAAATTTGAAAGTAAAAATGAAGGAAACCGGTGCAGACCTGGCATGTGAAGTCAGTGGACACATCTTCTTTAAGCACCGTTATTTTGGTTATGATGATGCCATTTATGCCACGCTTAGAATGTTGGAACTCATTCATGATGGTATTGATATAGATAAAGAGATCGATGCACTTCCAAACGTTTTTTCTACAGAAGAGATCAAAGTAGAGACCACAGAAGAAGAGAAATTCGCTATCATTGATAAAGTCAAAGAACTTCTTCAAAACCCACCGGCGGACTTCCCTAAAATCCTAAATATCATTGATGTGGACGGTGTGCGTATTAACTTTGAAAAAGGATGGGGACTGGTTAGAGCAAGTAACACCACGCCTGTACTTGTCACACGATTTGAATCTACCGATGAAGCGTTATCAAAATTATATGAGTTAAAAGTCAATGCACTTATTCTGCAGGCAAAAAGCCTACTATAATCTAATGCTTCGTTAACGAGCCTTTAGCTATAATTTAAAAAATTGCAGGAACCCGTTCTTCATTGTGGTTCCACGAAAAGGTTTGTTAACGAGACAAATCACTTCGACTACCATAAAAGGAAAATAAGCTCATGAGTTACAAAATAGCCATCGCAGGTACAGGGTATGTTGGACTTTCAAACGGAATTTTATTGGCTCAAAATAATGAAGTCATAGCCCTGGATGTCATCCCAGAAAAAGTGGAGATGCTAAACAATAAAATTTCTCCTATAGAAGATGTAGAGATAGAAGCGTATTTAAAAAACAAGCCTCTAAATTTTAAAGCTACTCTGGATAAAAATGAAGCCTACAAAGATGCTGATTTTGTGATTATCGCTACTCCTACCGATTATGATCCTCAAACCAATTACTTTAATACAGACTTAGTCGAATTAGTGATCAACGATGTATCTAAGATAAATCCTGATGCTGTCATGATCATCAAATCAACGATTCCTGTTGGTTATACAAAAAGTATAAGCGAAAAACTGAACTGTAAGAATATTATCTTCTCACCTGAGTTTCTTAGAGAAGGGAAAGCCCTGCATGATAACCTTTATCCATCTCGTATCATCGTAGGTGAAAAAAGTGAACGTGCTAAAATCTTTGCAAACCTTTTAGCAGAAGGAGCCATCAAAAAAGATATTGATATCCTCTTTACAGGCTCTACCGAAGCAGAAGCAGTGAAACTGTTTTCAAATACTTTTCTGGCCATGAGAGTAGCCTATTTTAATGAACTTGACTCTTATGCAGAGACACATCACCTGGACAGCAAACAAATTATAGAAGGTGTTGGACTGGATCCTAGGATAGGTATGCATTACAATAACCCTTCATTTGGTTATGGCGGATACTGTTTACCTAAAGATACCAAGCAATTACGGGCAAACTATAAGGATGTACCAAACAGTCTCATTGGTGCCATTGTAGATGCCAACAGTATGAGAAAAGATTTTATAGCAGACTCTATCCTTAAAAAGAATCCCTCCACTGTAGGTATATATCGTTTGACCATGAAAAGTGGTTCAGATAACTTTAGGTCATCATCGATTCAAGGTATTATGAAACGTATCAAAGCAAAAGGTATCAATGTAGTGATCTACGAGCCTGTATTACAGGAAGATGCATTTTTTAATTCAAAAGTGATTAGAGACTTAGAAGAGTTTAAATCCATGTCAGATGTGATCGTAGCTAACAGATTATCAGATAATTTAAAAGATGTTGAAGAAAAAGTCTATACCAGAGACCTCTTTGGTAGTGATTAAAAGGTAAGACATGAAGATATTAGTAACAGGAACAGCCGGTTTTATCGGTTATCATTTGGCAAAAAAACTTCTTGAGCGTGGAGATGAAGTCGTTGGTATAGACAATATCAATGACTACTATGATGTGAACTTGAAGTACGGAAGACTAAAAGAACTAGGTATCGATCATACCAAAATAGAAGAAAATCAACCTTTGGTTTCCAGCACTTTTCCAAAACACACTTTTATCAAATTAGACTTAGCAAATAAAGATCAAATGAATGCCTTGTTTAAAAGAGAGAAGTTTGATGCTGTTTGTAGCCTTGCTGCACAGGCAGGAGTACGATATAGTCTAGAGAACCCTCATGCTTACATCGAAAGTAATATACAAGGCTTTATGAATATCCTTGAGGGATGTAGAGAGAATGGTATCAAAAACCTCTCTTATGCTTCCAGTTCTTCTGTCTATGGACTCAATAAAGAACAACCTTTTAAAACAAGTGATCAAGTCGACAAGCCTATCTCTATTTATGCCGCTACCAAAAAATCAAATGAACTTATGGCACACACCTATTCACATTTATTTGGTATCTCGACAACCGGCCTTAGATTTTTCACTGTGTACGGTCCATGGGGTAGACCAGACATGGCACCTATGCTTTTTGCCGATGCTATCCTCAATGACAGAGCTATCAAGATCTTTAATAACGGTGATATGAGTAGAGATTTTACCTATATCGATGATATTGTAGATGGGTGTATAAAAGTGATCGATAACCCTAATGAAAAAGATCTCTATCAAATCTATAATATCGGTAACAATGCGCCTGTACAGTTAATGGACTTTATCAAAGCGTTGGAGAATGCCTTAGAGAAAGAAGCAGAAAAAGAATATCTTCCTATGCAACCTGGGGATGTCAAATCAACCTATGCTGATGTAAGTGGTCTCATTGATGACTTTGATTATAAACCCGATACTTCCATTCAGGATGGTGTTAACAGCTTTGCCAAATGGTATAGAACGTTTTACCAGATCTAAAAATAGGAAATAAGAGTAGGTGTTGTTCTAAATTTCACTTTTATCCTTGTAAATATTAACGATATAGTATCTTCAAAAAGTGAATATACTCAATTTATATATTTTCTGATGGAGTTATAATATTTATACTAAACAGATGTGCTAACCCTCTATAAATCACTTATTTGATACAATAAACAACAATATAAAAGATGTTTATTCCTAATGATCATTCTTCACACTTCAATCAGACCTAAACGTAAGGTAACAAAAATGTTTGTACATAAAGCTCTTTTCCTTGATAGAGATGGAATTATTAATGTTGATCATGGCTATGTTCACGCTATAAAAGATTTTCAATTTACAGAAGGTATATTTGAACTCGCTTCTCTCTTTCAATCTTCAGGATATACACTTTTTGTAATAACCAATCAATCAGGTATCTCCAGAGGGTATTACAAAGAGGAAGATTTTAATGTTCTTACAGAATGGATGATCGAAACATTCAAACAAAACGATGTAAAAATTGAAAAAGTCTATTATTGTCCTCACCTGCCTAATGCAAACTGCCAATGCCGAAAACCAAATACCGGTATGATAGAACAAGCCACTTCCCAGTACTCCATTGACCTTGCACATTCTTGGATGATAGGCGATAAACAAAGTGATATAGACTTAGCACATAATGGACATATCTCAAATAGCATTGCCATTGGAGATGATGGCATTCAAAATGCTACATTACATTTTAAGACAATCCCTGAATGTCTAGAGTATCTACAAGAAAATCAAGGTAAAATATTATAATGTTAACAAGTAGGGTATAAATCATGAAATACACAGAGATGGATCTAAACAACAAAACAATTTTAATTACAGGTGGGGCAGGTTTTATTGGTGCAAATCTTGCTTTCCATTTTCAGGAAAACTATCCGAATGCTAAAATCGTGGTTTTTGACTTATTCAGAAGTGGCGAAACTTTTTCCAATGGTAACTTAAAAAGTTTTGGTCATTTTAAAAACCTACTTGGCTTTAAAGGTGAAGTTGTCAGTGGTAACATCAATGATCAAAAAGCCATTCAAAAACTAGAGAATGACTATAACTTTGATTATATTTTTCACGAAGCTGCTATTTCAGATACCACCGTACTAGAGCAAGACCTTATGATCAAAACAAATGTCAATGCCTTTAAAGATCTCCTTGATCTAGCAGTGAAGCATGGTGCTAATATGATCTATGCTTCATCGGCTGCAACCTATGGCGATGCTCCAAGCCCTCAAAAGCTTGGGACGGAGGCACCTAATAATGCCTATGGTTTTTCTAAGCTTATGATGGACAATATCGCAAAAGAGTATATGAAAACTCAAAATAAAATATCTATCGTAGGACTTAGATATTTTAATGTTTACGGTCCGAGAGAATTTTTCAAAAATAAAACTGCTTCAACAGTCATACAATTTGGACATCAACTCTTAGCAGGAAATACACCTAAACTGTTTGAAGGGTCAGATAAAATTTTAAGAGATTTTATTTATATTGAAGATGTCATTCAAGCCAATGTTCAAGCAATGCACCCAAAAAAGAGCGGTATCTTTAATGTAGGTACAGGAAAAGCACGTTCATTTCAAGATATCTGCAACATACTTCAAAAAGAATTAGGTCTTGACCTTGGTTCAGAGTATATCCCAAACCCTTATATCGGCCGATATCAGTTTCATACAGAAGCAGACATCTTAACTACACAAGAACTACTCGGTTACCAACCTAGATTTGAACTTGAAGAAGGTATCAAAGCATATATACCTGAAATAAAATCTATTTACAGTAGTGAAGTGTCTCATGGATAAGATCAGAGATAAAAAACCTCACATTGCGGTGATCGGTGATCTTATGATAGATCATTATATTTGGGGACAATGTGAACGTATTTCCCCAGAAGCTCCTGTACAGGTAGTAGAGGTCAAGAAAGAGAGCTCTGTTCTTGGTGGCGCAGGAAATGTGATCAACAATCTTATATCATTGGATGCATCTGTATCTGTTTATACAGTATTGGGGAATGATGATAATGCAGCGTATGTCGAGGGTTTATTAAACAGTGTAAATGCTACTTGTGAGACTATAATAAAACAAGATCATAGGATCACAAGCAAAAAAAGCAGGATAATCGCATCTAACCAACAGATCATACGTTTTGATGATGAAAGTAAAGATGATATCTCACTAAGTGCTCAAAGTAAACTACTAGAATCCCTTTCTAAAAATATTTTTTCCTATGATGCAATTTTACTTTCAGATTATGGAAAAGGTGTTTTAACTACTAATCTGACTCAAGATATTATTCAACTTGCTAATGCACATAACAAACCGGTCTTAGTCGATCCTAAAGGAAGTGATTACAGTAAATACAAAGGCGCTACATTACTCACTCCAAATAAAAAAGAAGCCAGTCTTGCCACAAAGATAGATATCATAGATGATGCTTCTCTTCTTCAAGCAGGTGTAAAACTTAAAAATGAAATAGCATTAGAATATGCCATCATCACTCTTAGTGAAGATGGTATCGCCATTTTTGATGACAATATGAATATTATACCCACCATTGCAAGAGAAGTATTTGATGTGACAGGCGCAGGAGATACTGTACTTGCATCATTAGGTGTAGCCATAGCATCAAATTTAAATATTCATGAAGCATGTGAATTTGCAAATAAAGCAGCGGCAGTGGTTGTTGCAAAAGTCGGTAGTGCCACAGTTACACTCAATGAGATTGAAGAGTATGAACACTCATTAAATAAAGGTCAAATAGAAAGTAAGATCAAAGATTTCAAGGCTATTGAACGTATAGTAACACGTCTTAAAACACAAAAACGTAAAATTATCTTTACCAATGGTTGTTTTGATATATTACATAGAGGGCATGCCACTTATCTACAAAAAGCAAAAGATCAGGGAGATATACTCATTGTTGGTGTCAACAGCGATGAATCCATTAAAAGACTCAAAGGGGAAGATCGGCCTATTAACAATCTTGAAGACAGGGCTTATCTTCTTGCAGCACTTGAAAGTATCGATTTTGTTGTCCACTTTTATGAGGATACACCTTATGAACTTATTAAAATTATAAAACCACATATTTTAGTCAAAGGTGCGGATTATAAAGGTAAGGAAGTTGTTGGATCCGATATAGCCGATGAGGTACAGCTTATAGAGTTTGTAGATGGTAAAAGTACAAGTAGTATCATAAAAAAAATTTCACAAGGAAGCATATGTTAGAGATGATAAAAGCAGAATTGAATGCACATAAAAAAACCATAGAAGATACTATAAATACTATGGTATTACCTATTTCAGAAGCATTAGAATTAACACATGAAACATTGAAAAATGGCAATAAAATTCTTTTATGTGGGAATGGAGGATCTGCAGCAGATGCTCAGCATATAGCTGCAGAACTTGCCGGGAGATATAAAAGTGAGAGAAAAGGCTTACCTGGCATCGCTCTTACCACTGACACTTCCCTTTTAACTGCAGTTGGAAATGATTATGGATTCGATAGAATTTTTGATAGACAAGTAGAAGCACTTGCAAGGAAAGGAGATTTACTCATCGGGATCTCAACCAGTGGAAATAGTAAGAATGTTTTAAATGCCTTGAACCTTGCAAGAAACATGGGCTGCAAAACTATAGGACTCAGTGGTAGAGGTGGTGGGATGATGAATGAATTTTGTGATATTAATTTAGTTGTCCCTAGTGATGACACACCAAGGATTCAAGAGATTCATATACTTATAGGTCATATCATTGCGCAAGCATGTGATGACCTAAATATTGAGTAGATATTAATGTTTTCAATAGTCATACCCGTTTACAACGAAGAAGAATCATTAGATGAATTAGTAAGTAAGATCAAAACTGCCGTAGTAGAACTTAATGTGCAGTTTGAAATACTTTTTGTCAATGATGGAAGTACAGATAATAGTCAAAAAGTGATAGATGATTTATCGTTGGAAAACAATAATATAAAATCTATTACCTTTCGTAAGAATTTTGGAAAATCAGCTGCTCTAAATGCCGGTTTCGAGCATGTAAAATACGACATAGTGTTTACAATGGATGCTGATTTACAAGATGATCCGATGGAGATACCTCGATTTTTGAAAGAGATTGAAGATGGATATGATCTAGTAACAGGATGGAAAGAGAATAGAAATGATCCAAAAGAAAAAACTATTCCATCTAAAGTCTTTAATGCTATCACTTCAAAAATGAGTGGATTAGAACTTAAAGATTATAATTGTGGCTTTAAATGCTATAGAAAAACTGTCTTGAATGAAGTTAATCTATATGGTGAGTTACATCGTTTTGTACCATTTCTTGCATTTAAAAAAGGTTTTAAAGTTCAAGAGATACCAGTACATCATCATGAGCGAAAACATGGTATTTCAAAATTTGGGTGGGAGCGTTATGCAAGAGGTTTCTTTGATCTTCTTACAGTAATATTCATTACTAATTATATAAATCGTCCTATGCATCTTTTTGGTGGAATTGGTTCTATTTTCTTTGGTGTTGGACTTGCATTATTTTCATATCTGTTTTTTGGTAGATGGATCTTTGGTGAATCTATTGGTTCCAGTCCTATCTTTTTAATTTCAATTTTTCTTTTAGGGTCTGGCATACAAATTTTTATCCTCGGTATGATTGCCGAATTGATAGTTCACAATAAAGAAAGGCAAAAGAAAAAAAGTTATTCTATCGAAAAGATGAATATTGAAAATAGTTAAATTTTTTTCTACTTCATTAGTTGCGACTGCTGCAGATTTTTTGATTTATCTATTTTTAGTTACTATCATATCCCCTGTCTTGTCACACTTTATCAGTGCAACTTGTGGTATGATTATTAATTTCATACTACAAAGAAAATGGGTATTTAATGCAACTAGAGAACTTAAGACATCATTTCTTTTATCTCTAATTTTCTCAATTGGAGGTATTATTCTTGGTGGATTTATCATTTATCTCTTGATTATGTTAAGTTTTTTTGAGCAAAATCCCATCTTTGCTAAAATTGTTGTCATAGGCATAATATTTATATATAATTATCAAACTAAAAAAATAGCCTTTGGGGACAGATAACATGCCATATTTTACTAATTTTGTAACTCAAAAATTTTCCATATTTATCTTTTCATATTTTATTTTACAAATTATTATTCGCCTATTCACGACAAATATAGCTGTTCTTGATGAATCTGAGCAAATTATGCTAAGTCAATATTTTGCTTTGGGATATAACGAGCAGCCACCTCTATATACATGGCTTCAAATGGGTGTTTTTAAGCTATTTGGAACCAGTATATTTGGATTGAGTTTACTCAAAAACGGGTTACTTTTTTTAACATATCTTTTTGTTTATAAGCTAGGAATGCTGTTGATGAATAGTAAGCTTAAAGCTTCATTGAGTGCCATATCATTGATGCTTATACCTCAATTAGTATGGGGTGCCCAGGTTGACCAAACCCATACCGTACTTTTAACTACAGCAACTGCAATTTCTATCTATTATTTTTTCAAGATCGCGCAGGAGGAATCTTCTTTATTAGACTTCATAATGTTTGGAGTCGCCATAGGCGTAGGTTTAAATGCAAAATACAATTTCCTATTGGTAGTCGTAGCACTTATCATTATTTCTCTTGTCATCAAAGAATTTCGTTCACGGTTTTATGAAAGAAGATTAATCTTCTCCATAGGAATTACCCTCCTAATGGTCCTGCCTCATTTCTTATGGTTTATCTCTCACTTAGAGATAGCAACAAATCGAACTATTGAGCGTATGAGTGCAGGAGACACTCAAAATAATATCATTAACTTTTTCAAGGGTAATTTTAGTTTAATTGTATCTACAATAGCTTTTTTAACACCATTTTGGATAGCATTTATTATTCTATTCAGAAAAAAGTTTTCTATTTCTTTAAATGATTATTCAAAATCTTTACTGCTATATATGATCATTGTTTTTCTCTTTTTGTTTGTGATCATTTTAATAAGTGGGTCAACGCATGTCAAGGAACGATGGCTTCAGCCTTATCTATTTTTGGTTCCACTTTTTTTATTTTTACATGTAAAGATCTTGCAGATAGATAAACAAGTCAATACCTTTATTTATTTATCTATTCTTGCATCTATTGTGGTTGCTCTTGTAGTTCTTATTAAACCATACACGATAGATCTTCGTGGTAAACCTTCAAGAGCTTCGTACCCATTTGAGCAATTATCGAAACAAATAAAAAATAAAATTCAAAGTAGCAAAAATGTGTTATTATATACTGAAGATAAATACATCGGTGGTAACCTTAAACTCTTTTTACCGGATACACTGGTTATTACACCATCTTTACCAA
>NZ_JBFFOH010000062.1:0-12903 GCF_041562805.1 Sulfurovum sp.
ACTTCACGCCCTGCATGTTCTGAGAAGATCTTTTCTGTCATAGTTTGTTTCATTTTATTATCCTTCGGATAGGACGCTTTTGAACAAAGTCCAAAAAACTACGCTGCCGCTATTGCAACTTCAGCAGTTGGCTCATGTGACTGGTCACATTTTAACCCTGTCTACCTTTAGCGTCCTAAATTATTTAAGTATTACGCGAATTATAGCAAAATATATTTATGATGAGGAACGTTAAATAAACAACAACTGCTTGTTGTTTATAGTGACGGAACCATAGTGGTCGAAGTAAAGCGTAGCCACGAAGGCTTTACAATACTTATTTTGCTATAATTACAAACATGAAATTATACGAACTCAAAGCCATTGCCAAACGTCTGAACGACTTTACCTTTATCAGCAGAGCTAGACGTGTAGAGGACAATACTTTAGAATTGGTCTTTGACAAGTCTGACAGTTATTTTTTCAACATGACCAGAGGTCACAGTTTCATCTATAAAGCTTCTTCACAAAGACCTCTTCAGGGCTATAATGCACCGTTTGACACGCTGCTTCATACCCTTATGTCTGCTTCTAAACTCATTTCCGTAGATGTCCCAAATGGAGACCGTGTTTTGCGTTTTACCCTCGCACCCAAAAGTTCTTATAAAGACAAGATCGTCTACTTACAGCTTGAATTTACAGGGAAAAATACCAATGCTATACTCGTCGATGAGAACGAAGTGATCATCGAAGCACTCAGACACATCGATGCTGATAGCTCTTTTCGTGTCATACGTCCAGGGCTAGAACTACTCGCTATACCGCCTTTTGAACGTACAGAAGAGGAAAAAGAAATAGCAGACATAGATGCCTGCCTTGAAGAAAAACATACGCAAATACAAGCGAAAAAACTTTTAGAGTTAAAAAAACAAAAACTTTCTGTGACTGCTAAAAAGAGTCAAAAATTGAAGCAGATTTTAGAAAAATTGCCCAACGAAGAGAGTCTGGCACTACAGGCCAAAGAGTATAACAGTTACGGAAACCTCATCTTGGCAAACCTCTATCAGATAAAGCCCTATGACACCAAGCTAAATACCTATGATTTTGAGGGAAATGAGATCAGTCTCAAACTCCCTAAAAACATAAAGGTGAATCGCATGAGTGACTATTTCTTCAACCTTGCCAAACGGGCGAAAAATAAAGCCAAGAACATTCACATGGAAAAAGAGAACCTCCAAAGTAAAAAAGACTTCTATGACAACATTTACTATGCACTCGAACAGGCAACAGAGCCTTATGAACTTGAACTCCTTGTGCCAAAACGTGCAAAATCGCAACGTAAAAAAGAGAAGCTCAGAGAGGGTGAACTGTTCTGGATAGAAGATTACAAAGTCTTTGTCGGCAGGAACAGTAATGAAAACCAAAAACTACTCTCCATGGCAAAAGCCAACGATCTCTGGATGCACATACGTGATGTACCCTCCTCCCATGTGATCATCAGAACCGATAAACAAAACCTCCCAGAGTCAGTGATACAAGCTGCTGCAAAGCTCTGTGTAGATTTTTCTGTGAAAAATCCTGGAGACTATGAAGTAGATTACACCAAACGTAAATTTGTAAAACTGCAAGAAGGATCCAACGTCCTTTACAACAAATATGATACCATTTCTGTCACTAAAGAAGGTGCTGAAATCAGAGTCTAGTGCCCTCTAATCCAAAGCGTGCTATAATATTCTTCATTTAAAAAACCAGGAAAGTATCATGACAAAAATATTTACAGATTATCAGGAAAGATGGCTTACGGGTATTGGACTATTGGCACTTGTGGGATTCATCGGATGGGTAGATAACTTTTTTGTTATGTGGGCTTTCCTGGGAGTGATCTACATGTTTGCTTTTTATGAAGCCATGAAACTTTTCAAACTCACCGGACCTTCTATGTATGTATGGGCTGCACTCTTGTGGATAGTCGCATATTTTTACCCTAACCCGGATGACCTGTTCTTCTTTATGGCCGTGATATTTGCTTCTTCACTTGCCTATTTTCACAACTTTGACAAAAGACTGCTCCTTCCATTCCTTTACCCGGTCAGTGGGATACTCTTTTTTCTTATCCTCTACCAGGATTTTGGGATCGCGTCTATGTTCTGGCTTCTTGTCACAGTAGCACTCACAGACGTAGGTGCATTTTTCACAGGGAAAGCCATAGGCAAAACAAAGTTTTCAGACACTTCTCCCAACAAAACCCTTGAAGGTGTTTTTGGTGGTATCATTGTAGCAACAGTAGCAGGTAGTTTTGCCGGACTCTATGTCGTTGAGTTATGGATCTCGATCATCGTCACGCTTGTCACTGCTGTTGCTTCAATATTTGGGGACCTTTTTGAGTCTTATCTCAAACGTGAAGCAGGAGTAAAAGACTCTGGGGACTTACTCCCCGGTCATGGTGGTATCTTAGATAGAATTGATGGATACCTTTTTGGTGCAGTTATCATGGTCATTGCACTTAGATCTTTAATCTAATCAATGTCAAGCATCGTTTTACTCGGTTCAACCGGTTCCATAGGGGTCAATACCCTCATCGTTGCAAAGCGCTCTAATATTGCAATAGAAGCCCTCGTTGCAGGGAATAATATCAACCTGCTCAATGCACAGATCAAAGAGTATCAACCTAAAGTCGTTGCTATTGCTAACGAAAAAGACAGAGAAAAAGTCAATCATCCCCATGTACTCTGTGGGGCAGAAGGTATCTTGGAAGTTATAGAAATGTCTGAGAGTGCTACAGTTGTCAATGCACTGGTAGGATATGCTGGACTTGCACCTACACTCAAGGCCACAAGCCTTGGGAAAAGAGTCGCATTGGCAAACAAAGAGTCACTCGTAGTTGCCGGAGAGTTTATAGACATGTCACTCATCACCCCTATAGACTCTGAACACTTTGGCCTCTGGTACCTCATGAATGAGCGTCCTGTCTCCAAACTTTACATTACCGCAAGTGGCGGCGCCTTTAGAGACTGGGACCTTGAGAAAATGAAAGATGCTACTTTTTCAGATGCACTTAAACACCCTAACTGGTCCATGGGTAACAAGATCACTATAGATTCAGCCACCATGACCAATAAACTTTTTGAACTTTTAGAAGCCAAATGGCTCTTTGACACAAGCAACATCGATGCAGTGATAGAAAAGAAATCGATTATCCATGCACTTGCAGAATTTACAGACGGTTCTACCACTGCACACTTTGCAGGTGTCGATATGAAACTGCCTATTGCTTTTGCCCTGAGAGGTGAGGTAGAAGAAGAGATCTTGCCCCCAACAGACCTGCTGAGCATAGGGAGTTTAGAATTTCTGCCTATTGAAGCAGAGCGTTACCCTATATGGAACATCAAAGAACACATCCTTTCACATCCTCATTTGGGGGTAGTGGTCAATGCCGCAAATGAAGAGGCTATCAAAGCATTTCAGAAGGAAAAATGTTCCTTCTTTGGAATGAGTGAGATGGTTTTAGACGCCTACAAAAAGTTTGAAACCGTCAAAGCATCAAGCATCGATGAGATCATCCAATTAGATAAAGAGATAAGAACCTATGTCAATGCAAGATAAAGTACTCATACTACATGGTTGGGGAGGCAGTGATGCCCCTCACTGGCAAGCAGAATTGGCAGCAACCTTAGCCACAGGATATGGAACAGTATCGTTTCCTTTGCTGGACAACTGTCACTTTCCCACTAAGAACAGATGGGTAAAACAACTCAAAGAGATACTTGAAGACTTTAAACCGGATACCGTCGTTTGCCACTCTTTGGCAAATACACTGTGGTTTTGGCTCTGCCAGGAACAAGAGTTCATGCAAGAGATGCCTGAGATCAAAAGGCTTTTTATGGTCTCCCCTCCAAGTCTTACAACGGAAATAGATACCATCAAAACCTTTTTTCCTTGTAAAATGCCAGAAAAACTCTATGCCAAAGAAGTACAGATGATCGTCTCTGACAATGACCCTTACATCGATGTAGAAGAAGCAGAAATGATGTCAAAACACTATAATATTCCTTTAAGTGTTATCAAAGATGCCGGCCATATCAATGCCGACAGCGGCTATGGGAAATGGGGACTTATAGAAAAACTTGTATTGGACAGATCATGATCTTAAGTATCGAATCAAGCTGTGATGACAGCTCTATAGCCATCACTGAGATAGCCACAAAAAAAATCCTCTATCATAAAAAGATCTCACAGGAGAAAGAACATTCTTGTTATGGCGGTGTGGTTCCGGAGCTTGCATCAAGACTGCATGCTGTAGCACTTCCAGAGATCCTCAAAGAGACCAAACCCTACTTTGAAAAACTCAAAGCCATTGCTGTCACCAATCAGCCTGGACTGGGAGTCACTCTCCTTGAAGGTATCGCTATGGCAAAAACGCTAAGCATTTTACTTGATATACCTCTTATCCCCGTACATCACCTCAAAGGGCATATCTACTCACTTTTTATAGAAAAGGAGCCTATCCTACCCCTTCTTGTACTTCTCATCTCAGGAGGGCATACACAAGTCATCAGGGTTGAAGGTTTTGAGCATATGGAGATACTCGCTACCAGTATGGATGATTCGGTAGGAGAAAGCTTTGATAAATGTGCCAAAATGATGGGGTTAGGGTATCCTGGTGGACCGCTTATAGAAGCACTTGCACTAAAAGGAGACGAAAACCGTTTTGATTTACCTATACCTCTACGGAATTCTCCCCTTATAGCCTTTTCACTTTCAGGGCTTAAAAATGCTGTGAGACTTAAAATAGAAGCACTTGGTGGCAGTGAAGAGATGAGTGAACAAGACCGTGCAGATCTTTCTGCATCATTTCAAAAAGCAGTGAAGCTTCACCTTCTTCAAAAAAGCAAGAAGATCTTTGCGAAAGAAAAGATCAAAGACTTTGCCATTGTGGGTGGTGCCTCTGCAAATAAATACATCCGAAATGCCTATCAGGACCTTTGTGATGAATTTGGAAAAACACTCCATGTTGCACCCCTTGAATACTGTTCCGATAATGCTGCCATGATAGGACGATATGCGATCGAAGCCTATGAAAGAAAGCACTTTACTGATCCTAATAAAATAGACATTGTGAGTACAAAAAAGCAACAAAGTGGCATGCTACTGTAAATGGCACTTTAATCCCCTGTTTAGCCATCCTTTCCTAAGTTATTTTTAGCTAAAATATATATACTTATACCCCCACAAAATGGAGTCTCAACATGGCAGAATATGGTGCTAGTAATATTAAAGTCCTTAAAGGACTAGAAGCGGTAAGAAAAAGACCTGGTATGTACATCGGTGACACCTCTATAAAAGGTCTTCATCACCTTGTATACGAAGTCGTAGATAACTCGATCGATGAAGCAATGGCAGGATATTGTGACACCATTAAAGTCACACTGACTAAAGCGGGTTCCGCGATCATTGAAGATAACGGTCGTGGTATCCCGGTAACCGAGCACCCTACCGAAAAAATATCTGCCGCAACTGTCGTACTGACAGTACTGCATGCCGGTGGTAAATTTGACAAAGATACTTACAAAGTCTCTGGTGGACTTCATGGTGTGGGTGTCTCAGTTGTAAATGCACTCTCCAAAGATTTGTACCTTACCGTCTTCAAAGATGGCGAGATCCATGAACAAGCATTTAAAGAAGGTATCCCGCAAGCTGTACTTGAGGCAACAGGGACAACAAGAAAGCATGGTACCAAAGTAGAGTTCTGGCCTGATGAAAGTATCTTCGTAGAGGGTGTCACTTTCCAAAAAGAGATCTTGATGAAAAGGTTCAGAGAACTTTGTTACCTGAATCCAAAGATCACGATCGACTTTAAAGATGAACGTGACGGTACAAAAGAACTCTATCATTTTGAAGGAGGTATCAAACAGTTTGTAGAAGACATGAACACAAAAGCCCCTCTTTCAACAGCACAGTTCTTTCAAGGAAAAGCAGATGATATTGAGATCGATATCGCAATTATGTACTGTGACTCAGACTCAGAAAAATCACTCTCTTTTGTAAACAACATCAAAACTGCAGATGGCGGTACCCATGAGGCAGGATTTAGAGCAGGTCTTACCCGTTCTATGTCCAGCTACATTGCCAAAAATGCAAATGCTAAAGAAAAGGGTACCAAGATCACTGGAGATGACTGTAAAGAAGGTCTGATCGCCATCGTTTCTGTACGTGTACCTGAACCACAGTTTGAAGGACAGACCAAAGGGAAACTGGGTTCTGCTTATGTTCGTCCGTTGGTACAAAAATTTTTCTCTGAGCAGTTTAACAAATACCTCGAGGAACAACCGATAGAAGCGAAAGCGATCATGGCACAGATACTTCTTGCAGCCAGAGGTAGAGATGCGGCCAAAAGAGCAAAAGATCTGGTGAAACGTAAAGACTCCATGAGCATTGGTACACTTCCGGGGAAATTGGCTGACTGTCAGAGTAAAGACCCTGAAATATCTGAGATCTACCTGGTGGAAGGGGATTCTGCCGGTGGTTCTGCAAAGCAAGGACGTGACAGAGTATTCCAAGCGATCCTGCCACTCAAAGGTAAGATCCTTAACGTTGAGAAAGCACGTTTGGAAAAAATTCTTAAATCTGATGAGATCAAAAACATGATCACTGCACTGGGGTGTGGTATCGGGGATGAGTTTGATGAAGAAAAATTAAGATACCACAAAGTCATTATCATGACCGATGCCGATGTGGATGGATCTCACATTCAAACGCTGCTCATGACATTCTTCTTTAGATTCTTGAAACCGGTGATCGAGAAAGGGTATCTCTATCTTGCACAGCCACCACTTTATCGTTATAAAAAAGGTAAAAATGAAGTCTATCTTAAAGATGAAAAATCTCTTAATGACTATCTGATAGAAAATGGTATCTCAGTCATTGAAAGTACGACTATGGGACAAGCAGACCTTGTGGAGCTTTTCAAACTGGTAGCATACTACCGTATGACACTCAAAGAGATAGAAAAACGTTTTGCATTGCCGGAAGTACTTCGTTATATGATTGAAAATCCGGATGTGATCGGTACAGACAACAAAGCACTGGCAAAAACCATTGAAGCCTATATCGCAGAACTTGGGTATAACATCCTAAACAAAAGCATTACGGAAGATACGATCCATTTGTTTGTCCAAACAAATGATGGTCTTGAAGAACTCATCGTAGATGAAATACTCTTTACAAACCCGCACTATAATGAAGCAATACTCATACACCAAAAGATCTCTGAATACCATACAGATGAGTTTAAAGACCGGGATCTTCTTGAACTCTTCCAGGAAGTTGAGAGTTCTGCAAAAAAAGGTGCCTATATCCAACGTTATAAAGGTCTAGGTGAGATGAACCCTGAGCAACTTTGGGAAACAACTATGACGCCAGAAAACAGAAGACTCTTACAAGTCACCATTGGCGATGATGAAAATGCCAGTGATACTTTTGTACTCTTCATGGGTGACGAAGTAGAACCTAGAAGAAACTACATTGAAAGCCATGCTAAAGATGTAAAACACCTGGATGTTTAATGCTATACTCCCAAAAAGAAGAAAGAGGACGACGCTTTAGCCTGGCTCTACGAGCAGGCCTCCCCGTACTCATTCTTATTTTTCTTGTCTTTTATACCACGATTTACCACGAGGAGACCGTTACTATCGGTATACGAGATGGTGTACTTCTCGCTGCCGTTACCTTTATTGCCATCTATTTTATCTATTTTTTAATGAATCTGAGTGTTCAGGAGACTTTACTGGATGAAACAACCCAAGGATTTAATAAAAAAACATTTATCAAAATGCTGCAGCATGATCACCCAAAATCTCTCGTATGCCTAAACATAGAAAACCTTTCATCCTTAAGTGAAAACTACAGTGGTGACCAGATAGATAATCTTCTCTATACTATTACGCGAAAATTGAATCTTATCTTTAAACAAAATGGACTGGATAAAGTCCTGATAGGCCGACATCGTGGTTCTGAGTTTCTCATTGCACTCAATGAGAACCATGACAATGTACAGGCCATTTTAGAAAAGATGACCGAAGAGAACAACCGTATTAATGATATGGAAGTAGATTATAAATTTGCTATTATCACCAATCCTAATGATGATTTTGAAAAAGCCATAGTACAACTTCGAGATATCATTGCAAGTCAATCTGTAGGTAACAGCAAACAAAAAAATACGCATACGATCAAAGATGCAAAAGAACTCTCAGGCATAGAAAAAGATATCATACATACGATTCAACAGAAAAAATTACGCTTATCCTTTAGACCACTTCTGAATACACATACCGATACTATCGATACCTATGAAATTGCCGTCAAACTGAGATCAGAGACCCATCAAGATGTCCTGCCTCGTGTATTTTTACCTATTATAAACCGTCTGGGATTGGGTAGAGACTATGACCTGACACTGATCAAACATGTCATAGATCTCTTGCCTCTTGTGGATGACACGATTTCCTTTACCTTTAATCTTTCACCTTTTTCTCTGAGAGACAGTTCTTTTCAGGAAAAACTTTTTACTTATTTAAAGGAAAAAGAGATAGACCCGTCACGCTTGACCATCCAACTCTATGAACGTAAAACACACCATGATCTTAGTGGATATCTTAACACCCTCAAAAATTTTAGATCTCACGGTATGAAGATATGTATCGATAATTTTGGTTCATCCAATGCTTCTATGGAATATATGAAACATTTTAAGTTTGACATGGTTCAATTTGATAGAGATTATGTGACAAACTTAGAAGATGAAACAACTTATGCTATGCTGCATTCTTTAATCAATATGTCCAAAGAGTTACAGGTTCAAACTGTTGCGAAGTGGGTAGATAATGAAACACAAGAAAAGAGACTAAAAACACTTGGCATTGATTATATTCAGGGCTTTGGCGTGAGTAAAGCTATAGATGAAGAAGCATTGATCAACAGATACAACTAAAGGAAAAACATGAAATACGGTGAAAAAGAAATACAAGAATTTGACATCAACAGTGAAGAGAACTATTGGCCAAATGAGCATAAGAAAAATTATACGATCAACATAGAACTCCCTGAGTTTATGTGTATGTGCCCACGTTCTGGCTATCCTGATTTTGCTACACTTAAACTCTCTTATGAGCCAGAAGAAACAGTCATAGAGCTCAAAGCACTCAAACTCTATATCAATTCATTTATGACAAGACATATTTCACATGAAAACTCTGCCAATGAGATCTATGATGCACTTTACAGTAAATTAAAACCTAGATCGATGAAACTCATTGCTGATTTTAACCCTAGAGGAAATGTACATACTGTTATAGAGATCGACAGTAGCAAAAACTAAAATATCTATTTCCACCGAAGGCACCTGAACCCTTCGGGCAGAGTAGAACTTAACTCCAATACTTCTCTTCAAAATATTACAATTTGACATATATTTAAACTTTTCTCCAAAAATCTATTATGATACAAATATATGAATACGAAGGATAGATTGATGATAGATTTTCATGAAGTAATGCAAAGAGTCAAACAGATTCTCTCTACTCAAACCAAAAAAGACAAAATACTGGACAGGGATATAGCAGATTCTCTCGAACTTGACCCGCAATACTTTGCAGTTATCAAAAGACGTAAAAAAATACCCTATGAATCCTTAGCTCATTTTTGCAAACAGCATAATATTAGTCTGAACTGGATACTTTTAGCACAAAAACCTCAATATTTGACCTAAGTATTATTTATAGATATAATTAAATGTAAAAAAGTTTTATTAGGAGATAAGCATGAGTAAATTAGTTGAAAAGATTGAACACTATATGGCTGTTTCAAAAGAATTAGGCTTAGATCTTTCAGAAGACCTGATTAGTAAAGCAACTGAAGACTTGGTACCATCTATCTACAAACAGGATGCAGAAACGGTATCATGTTCTGACAGTGAAGAGCTTGACACAGTTAAAAAGAATTTTTTACAAAATAAGCTCGGGGTTAATGCCAATGATGCAACCTTAGATGCTGCTATCAAAGGTGTATGTGAAGCTATGGGTACCTCAAACCGACATAAGTACAGAGCACTCTTCTATGCCTTGCTTGCTAAAGAGTTTGGCAAAGAGTCTGTGTACGCCTAGAACTAAAAGAAGATTATATCTTGATAAACAAGATATATTTCTTCTCCTCATCATTTTTACCAAATCCAACTATCTCCATATTAGAGTATTGTACGTTTATATCCATTCTAAGCTCATACATCATAGCATCCATATCAAGTATCAGTAAAGGTGGAATAAGTTCCCCTACAGTGATCCTAGACTGACTGCCATCTATTTTAAATTTTAATTGTTTATTGGATGTATCAATATTAAATATATTTAGAGCTGCTTCACCTGCATACGTTAATTTTTCTGAATCTTCCGGGTTTTCTTTTAGAAGCATTGCAGTCAGTACAAAATCTTCCTGATTTCCTATTTCTTCCCGTACGTCTTCTATAAGATCAATAATATATTTCATATGAGGTATCCTTTAAATACTATTGTATGCTAATTTAAAAAATTAAAATAGAATAATACTCTTCAATCATATTAGTAATAGTTAAGTTCGTTGCTAATTTACTGTAGATTTAATTTAATGGGATTTTCGTAATGAGAGAGTTTACGGATAGTAAGTGACCGAACGGAGAAAACTCCATTCGGTCGAAGATATCGTGAAGAAATACTAAATTAGCTGTTTCTTTTTTCGATGATCTCTTTAGCTACATTTTGTGGAACCTCTTCATAGTGATCAAATTCCATAGCATACGTTGCACGACCTTGAGTCATTGAACGTAGGTCTGTTGAGTATCCGAACATTTCAGAAAGTGGTACAAACGCGTTAACGATTTTGTTACCAGCTCTGTCATCCATACCTGTTACTTGACCACGTCTTTTAGCAACGTCACCAATAACGTCACCCATATAGTCTTCAGGTACTTCAACTTCAACTTTCATCAATGGCTCAAGAATCACTGGATTAGCTTCTCTACAACCGTCTCTGAATCCCATTGAACCAGCAAGTTTAAACGCCATTTCAGATGAATCGACATCATGGTAAGAACCATCATATACTGTTACCTTAACATCTTCTACAGGATAACCCGCCTGGATTCCTCTAGCCATAGCTTCTTGAACACCTTTGTTTACCGGCTGGATAAATTCTTTTGGAATAACCCCACCTTTAACAGCATCAACAAACTCGTAACCAAAACCTGGTTCTTTCGGCTCAATGTGAAGGTAAACGTGACCAAATTGTCCACGACCACCAGATTGTTTTGCATATTTGTATTCTTTTTTAACTTCTTTTCTGATCGTTTCTCTGTATGAAACCTGTGGTGCACCCACTTCAGCTTCAACTTTAAACTCTCTCTTCATTCTGTCAACAAGAATTTCAAGGTGAAGCTCACCCATTCCTGAGATAATAGTCTGACCAGTTTCTTCATCAGTACTTACTCTAAATGATGGATCTTCTGCTGCTAATTTACTTAATGCAACACCCATTTTTTCCTGGTCAGCTTTTGTTTTAGGCTCAACCGCAACAGAGATAACTGGATCCGGGAAATCCATTCTCTCAAGTACTACTTTATCTTTCTCTGAACAAAGTGTATCACCAGTTGTTGTATTTTTAAGACCAACAACCGCACCGATCTCACCAGCGTAGATCTCAGCTACTTCTTCACGTTTAATAGCATGCATTTTCATGATACGACCGATACGCTCTTTTTTCTCTTTAGTTGAGTTAAGTACGTAAGAACCTGACTCCAAAGAACCACGGTATACACGGATAAATGTCAATTGACCAACAAATGGGTCAGTCATGATCTTAAATGCAAGTGAAGCAAACTCACCGTCATCTGTAGAATCAACAATCACTTCTTCATCAGGATCGTCCATCATAGTACCCTTAATAGCAGGTGCCTCAATTGGAGATGGAAGGTAAGCAACAACAGCGTCAAGTAAAGTCTGAACACCTTTGTTTTTAAATGCTGAACCAACAGTCATAGGAACAATATACATACCAATAGTAGCAGCTTTAATTCCAGCTATGATCTCGTCTTCTGAAAGTTCTTCACCTTCCATGTATTTTTCCATAAGTGCGTCGTTACCATCAGCTTCAGAAATCTTCTCAATTAATGATTCACGATACTTTTCTGATACTTCGATCATATCTTCAGGAATCTCTTCTACGTGGTAGTTAGAACCCATAGCAGCATCTTGATCCCAAACGATTGCTTTCATTTTAACAAGATCAACAACACCTTGGAAGTTTTCTTCAGCACCTATTGGTAATTGAATTGGAACCGGGTTACCCTTGAGTCTCTCTTTAATTTGTCTTTCAACTTCATAAAAATCAGAACCTGTTCTATCGTACTTGTTTACAAATACAATTGATGGTACTCCATAACGGTTTCTTTGTCTCCATACTGTCTCAGATTGTGGTTGAACCCCACCAACTGCACAGAATACAGATACAGCACCATCAAGTACTCTCATAGAACGTTCAACTTCAATGGTGAAGTCAACGTGCCCCGGAGTATCTATAATATTAATTTGTTTTTTATCCCACTCACAAGTAGTTGCAGCAGAAGTAATCGTAATACCTCTTTCCTGCTCTTGCTCCATCCAGTCCATTGTTGCAGCACCATCATGTACTTCACCAATTTTGTGTTCAACACCTGTATAGAAAAGAATTCTTTCAGTTGTTGTTGTTTTACCTGCATCAATGTGAGCAGCAATACCGATGTTTCTTACGTCGTTAAGTTTGTGCGTTCTTGCCATAACTTAGTTCCTTACCATCTATAGTGAGCAAACGCTTTGTTCGCTTCAGCCATTCTATACGTATCTTCTTTCTTCTTGAAAGCAG
>NZ_JBFFOH010000063.1:0-12604 GCF_041562805.1 Sulfurovum sp.
ACAGGATTGCTTAATGTCATGCACTAACTTATCGACGTAGAGGGGTAGATCTATGCAGGAAAGGTTATCTCCCAAATAGAGAAATTCATGCACCAAAGCCATAGCGTGAATACGGCTCCTACTCTCTTGAAGTGAATTTTGCAGGATTATATCGTCACTTCTTCTACTTTGCATATCAAGTAATGAAGAGATGATTTGCATATTGTTTTTAACACGGTGGTGTATTTCTTTCAGTAGCACTTCTTTTTCTGCAAGGGACTTTTTAAGTTTTCTATTGGCATCTGAATATTTTTCTCTAAAGAGTCTTTTCTGTGTGATATCTCTAGCAAAAGCACAAATAATTTTTTCTCCATTATAGATAAATCCATGCCCAAATACTTCAATGGGGTAGACAGTCCCATTTTTCCTTTGATGCGTTGTTTCTGAAGACCAATCTTCCGTAGTGAAGATTCTATTCATCAAATCAGGTAGTCGTGCTTTACTAAAGCTTTTGTCAATATCTGAGAGATACATATCTTTAAACTCTTCTGCACTGTATCCATACATAATACAAGTTGCCTTATTTACATAAACAAATTTACCATCTTCATTAAACCAGTATGCCCCTTCTGGAGAGTGATCTAATGCCTCTTTAAAGACGATACACTGTTTGTTGTCAAGAAAGACTTGTTCTTCCATTCTAGAACCTTATTTATTTGAGTAGATAAAAATTTATTATGTAACATTATGTATACATAGGTTAATTGTATACATATATAATTTATATATACGATTATTGTACGATTATTATACGATTATTATACTTTACAATAGTTATTTAGGGTACCATGAAATTTTACAAGAAGAGACCTTGATCATAGACTTCTTTTAAATAGAGAAATTTGAAACTCGATATAGATAAAAAACTGTGCAAATGTTAATGATTTGTACTGAGATACTTAAAGGTAATAAATGAAAGCATATGTGGTAAATAAAAATGAAAATGGAGATTTTGTATCTGGCATTGAAGAAGTGCCTATTCCTGTTATAGGTGAAGATGAAGTACTTATAAAGGCATCTTACTCATCACTTAATTTCAAAGATGCGCTTAGCTCTATAGGTAATCCGGGGGTTACAAGAACCTTTCCTCATATTACAGGTATTGATGTGGCTGGTGTGGTAGAGTCTTCCAATAGTGACAACTTTGAGGTTGGAGAACCTGTGTTAGTAACCGGATATGACTTGGGTATGAACACTGACGGTGGACACAGTGAGTTTGTTAAAGTACCAGCCTCATGGATAGTTAAAATGGCTGAGGGATTGAGCGATAAAGAGAGTATGATCTATGGGACAGCGGGTCTAACAGCTGCACTTAGTGTCCAAGAACTTTTATCCAATGACGTGACACCTGAACAGGGTGAAGTATTGGTCACGGGTGCAACAGGAGGTGTTGGCTCGGTGGCGGTTGCGATCTTAAGCAAACTTGGCTTTGATGTGGTTGCGCTAAGTGGAAAGGAAGAAAAGATCCCCTTTCTAAAATCAATTGGGGCAAAAGAGGTCATTTTAAGAGACGCTTTTGATGTAGAAAATAAAAAGCCTATGTTAAAACCCAGGTTTTCAGCAGTCATCGACACGGTGGGGGGTAATATTTTAGCCCATGCACTTAAAGTTACAAAATACGATGGTGTTGTCACTTGTTGCGGACTAAATGCATCACATGAATTAAGCATAACTGTTTTCCCTTTTATTTTACGGGGAGTGAGACTTATTGGTATAGATTCTGTTGAAATGGCATTAGGAAAAAAAGAAGCTGCCTGGAATAAGATCGCAAATGAGTTTAAAATACCTGAGCTTGAAACACTCTGTACTGAGATCGGGCTAGAGGAGATCAAAACAGCTTATGAGACACTACTTTCAGGGAAGTCTGTAGGAAGATATTTGGTGAAAATCTAGTTAAGTATTCTTCTTAATGTAGTTCAGGCTCCAAGTCATGAGAGTCTTTCTTGCAGTGAAAGGCTAAGATTGTTCTTGAAAAGTTCACCATAAGAGGTTTTTAGATTAATCTCTTCATAGGCATCAACTAGGTTTTTATTTTGTTTTAAAATCGTGATGAGTATCTGTAATATTTTGCCTGCATCATTGGGTTTGATATGTGCAGGAGACTCTTTACTGAGTGTAAAGTGCCGATGTATCTTCCCAACGATTTCTTTATTTCTGATCTCTATAAAGACCGATTCCAATGGAGATTTAAAGAACATGATATTATTTTTTATATCCACAGAAGTATACATGGTATCTAACCCATAGATCTTTTTGGAAAATGAATCAAACAGATAAAGCCTTTTGTTATAATTTTCATGAAATGTCTCAAACAATAGTTCAAGCGTTGCTATTTTTTCTTCTTTTGTGTAGAAATTTCCTATGTCACTGAAACAAAAATTGAGTATCGACTTTATGTCATGCCACTCGTCACTTTTGTAAGCATAATTAAGCATTTTATCTATGCGCTCTTTTTTAAGTGCATCTACTTTATTGTTCTCTTTTTGTGCATAAAACTTTGGAGAGATTAGATCTCTGTATACAGAAGCCGGGAATTTAGGATGGATTACCAAACGTTGTTCAGCTTCATTTTTTAAAATATATTTTAATCTACCCTCATGGTTTGCTTCAATAATTTTTACATCTTTTGTTGGAATAGAAGTGATGAGATCAAGAAACTCTTCTTTTTCACAACTTTCGTCCCATATCTCATCAGGATACCTGAAAAATGAGGATACATGTTCTAAAATATCCTTCTTAGGGATTACTTTTACCTCCCGGTATATCCAAGAACTAACTGTTCTCCTGTCTTTTTTTAGTATTTTTGCAAACTTCGACATACTAAGTTCAGAACGTTGATATATTTCAATCATTTTATCTATGGCACTGATATACAATGGAATATCTCCTATGAAAAATTAAAATAATTGTACAGTTTTTATACATAATGTACACTAAAGATGTAAATTATTTTTTTATGTATAAAAGAAAATATTTTTAATCATTTTTTATACTATTTAATTATATAGAGCTATGATATACTTTTTGAAAGGAGATGTTATGAGTAAAATATATGATGATGTATATAAAGAGTCGATTGAAAACCCTGAGAAATTTTGGGCAGAAGCTGCAACTAAAGTACATTGGTATCACAAGTGGGATAAAGTACTTGATGTAGTAGATGGACATTACAGATGGTTTGTAGGTGGGTGTATGAACACCTGTTACAATGCACTTGATTTACATGTAGACAACGGCAGAGGTGAACAGACGGCACTCATTTATGATTCTCCGGTAACGGATACCAAAAAACAGTATACCTACAGAGAACTACGTGACAGAGTAGCTAAAACTGCCGGTATGCTTGTAAACAAAGGTGTTGTTAAAGGAGACAGGGTTATTATTTATATGCCTATGATTCCTGAAGCGGCTATTGCCATGCTTGCTTGTTCTAGAATTGGTGCTATTCACTCAGTGGTATTTGGTGGGTTTGCAGCACATGAACTTGCTACACGGATTGAAGATGCTAAGCCAAAGGTTATTATGAGTGCAAGTTGTGGTATTGAAATTAGCAAAGTGATCCACTATAAACCACTGCTTGATGAAGCCATTAAAAGATCAAGCCATAAGCCAACCACATGCTTTGTTTGGCAACGTCCTCAAGAGCGTGCGAATATGCTGCCATGGAGAGATGTTGACTGGGAGGAAGAAGAGGCAAAGACAGACCCTGTAGATTGTGTACCTCTAGATGCCATTGATCCACTCTATATTTTATATACCTCAGGAACTACGGGTAAACCTAAAGGAGTCATACGTAGCAATGGTGGTCACTCTGTAGCCCTGAAGTGGTCTATGGACAATATTTATGATGCTAAACCAGGTGATGTATTTTGGGCAGCAAGTGATGTAGGTTGGGTTGTTGGACACTCGTACATCGTTTATGCGCCACTTATGAATGGCTGTACAACGGTTCTTTATGAGGGTAAACCTGTACGTACACCAAATCCCGGAGCATTTTGGAGACTATGTGAAGAGTATAGTGTAACTCATCTTTTCTCAGCACCTACTGCCTTTAGAGCTATTCGCAAAGAAGACCCTGAGGGTAAATTCCTTAAAAAATATGATCTAAGTAAACTCAAAACTGTTTTTATGGCAGGTGAGAGATGTGACACAGCAACCTATGAATGGACTAAAAAAGTAACAGGTAAAGAGGTTATTGACCACTGGTGGCAAACAGAGACAGGTTGGGCCATTGCTGCTAACCCAACGGGATTAGACCCAATGGAAGTAAAAGCTGGAAGTCCTACTAAACCAATGCCAGGATTTAACCTGCAAGTACTGGATGCTGATGGTAAACAGTGTAAACCAGGGAAACTTGGTAACCTTGTACTAAAATTACCACTGCCACCAAGCTGCTTAATGGGTATTTGGAATGATGACATGCGTTATAAAAGTTCTTACCTTAAGTTCTATGACGGGTACTACCTTACAGGTGACTCAGGATATATAGACAAAGATGGGTATGTATGGGTCATGGGCCGTATGGATGGTGTTATCAACGTCGCTGGTCACAGATTGAGTACGGGTGAAATGGAAGAGATCGTTGCAAAACATCCTGATATTTCAGAGTGTGCCGTTATTGGTGTAGATGATGCTCTTAAAGGTGAAACACCAATGGGATTTGTGGTACTTAAAGAAGGTATCGAAAGAGACGATGCTTCTATCGTAGATGCCGTTGTACAACTTGTACGTGAAGAGATAGGTGCAGTTGCGAGTTTTAGAATTGCAACAGTGGTAGACAGACTACCTAAAACAAGGAGTGGTAAAATACTTAGAGGTACCATGAGAGACATTGCTGATGGCAACGAGTGGAACATGCCTTCAACTATTGAAGATAAAACAGTATTACCAGAAATTACTAAGGCTATTAACGCACTTGGTTACCCAAAAACAAAAACAAAGGAATCATAATATGAGCGCAGGAAAAAAATTTAGAGAAGCATTAAAAGAGAACGGACCATTACAAATTATAGGTGTTATTAACGCATACAGTGCTATTCAAGCTGAAAAAGTAGGGGCTAAAGCACTTTACCTTTCAGGTGCGGGTGTTGCTAATGCAAGTTATGGACTACCAGATATCGGAATGACAATGCTTGAAGATGTTTGTATAGATATTAGACGTATCACAGGTCGTTGTGATCTGCCACTTTTAGTGGATGCAGATACAGGTTGGGGTGGAGCATTTAACATTGCCAGAACGGTAAAAGAGATGACCAAAGCCGGTGCTGCAGGATGCCATATAGAAGATCAGGTAGCACAGAAAAGATGTGGGCATAGACCCAACAAAGAGCTTGTGAGCACTGAAGAAATGTGTGACCGTCTTCGTGCAGCAGTAGATGGTAAGACAGATCCTGATTTTGTTGTAATGGCAAGAACTGATGCACACGCAAGTGAAGGTCAAGAAGCAGCCCTATCGCGTGCTCAAGCTTATGTTGAAGCTGGCGCAGATATGATCTTTGCAGAAGCGATCCACACACTTGAAGAGTACAAAGCATTTACAGATGTGATCAAGGTCCCAGTACTTGCAAATATTACTGAATTTGGTGCAACACCTATGTTTACGGTTGAAGAACTGGGTAATGCAGGTATAGATATGGTTCTTTATCCTCTTTCAGGATTTAGAGCGATGAATAAAGCAGCACTTGAAGTATTTAAAGCGATCATAGAAAAAGGTTCACAAGAAAGCACCTTGCCTATTATGCAAACAAGAAAAGAATTGTACGAAATGCTAGACTACTATTCATACGAAGATAAACTAGACGAACTTTTCTCGCAAAGTAAATAAAAAGGATACACGATGAGTAATGAAACAAAATCAGGGTTCAAACCTAAAAAATCAGTGGCACTTTCGGGTGTGACTGCGGGGAATACTGCACTATGTACAGTAGGACGTACAGGTAATGACTTGCATTATCGTGGATACGATATTTTAGAGTTTGCAACTGAAGCAGAATTTGAAGAAATTGCATACCTGTTGATACATGAAAAGCTACCAAATCAAGCAGAGTTGGACAGTTATAAAGCAAAGTTGCAGTCGATGAGAGATATTCCAGAAGGTGTTAAAAAGATCTTAGAACAACTTCCAAAAGAGACACACCCTATGGATGTTATGAGAACAGGATGTTCAGCCCTAGGTTGCCTGGAGCCTGAAGCAGAAGATCATAACAAAGCTCAAGCACAAGATCTGGTAGATAGACTCATGGCATCATTTGGTTCAATTTTACTTTACTGGTATCACTACACGCATAACAACAAACGTATAGACCTTGTAACAGATGATGACAGTATTGGGGGACACTTTTTACACCTTCTCCATGGTGAAAAGCCACGAGATTCATGGGTAAAAGCAATGCATGTGTCGCTTATTCTTTATGCTGAGCATGAGTTTAATGCCTCTACATTTGCAGCACGTGTAATTGCAGGCACGGAGTCAGATATGTACTCAGCAGTAACAGGTGCTATTGGTGCACTTAGAGGACCAAAGCATGGTGGAGCAAATGAGGCTGCATTTAAAATCCAACAACGTTATAACTCTGCTGATGAAGCTGAATCAGATATCAAAGAGCGTATGGAACGTAATGAAATTATAATTGGCTTTGGGCATCCTGTATATACTACTAGTGATCCACGGAATGTTGTTATTAAAGAAGTAGCAAGAACACTTTCTGAAGAGAATGGTACACCACTTATGTATGATGTAGCATCACGCCTGGAAGATGTAATGTGGGATACTAAAAAGATGTTCCCTAACCTTGACTGGTTTTCAGCAGTATCCTATAACCAAATGGATGTTCCTACTGATATGTTTACACCAATATTTATTATTTCCAGGGTAAGTGGTTGGGGTGCACATGTTATTGAGCAAAGAGAAGATGGTAAGATCATTCGTCCGTCTGCCAATTACACAGGTCCTGAAGATTTAAAATTTATTCCATTAGCGCAGAGAGGCTAAGATGATAGGTAAACATTATTTACAAAAACTTGAAGGTACAGATCTAGAATATTATAATGTAAGAAAAGCTGTTGAAGAGATTCAGTATGGCTCTTTTGAGAAGCTAAATTACACTTCACGTGTATTAGCTGAAAACTTACTACGTAAATGTCCAACTGAAGACTTAAGAGATTCATTGGTTCAGCTTATTGAAAAAAGAACCGATAAAGATTTTCCTTGGTACCCAAGTAGAGTTGTAACACACGATATTTTAGGACTTACCGCATTGGTTGACCTTGCAGGACTTCGTGAGGCTATTGCTGCTGAAGGTGGAGATCCTAAAAAGGTTAATCCTGTAGTGCCTACTCAGCTGATCGTTGACCATTCTCTAGCAGTTGAATGTGGTGGGTTTGACCCAGACGCATTTGATAAGAATAGAGCCATTGAAGACAGAAGAAATGCCGACAGGTTTCACTTTATTAACTGGACAAAAGAAGCATTTGATAACGTAGATGTTATCCCTCCGGGCAATGGTATCATGCATCAGATCAACCTTGAAAAAATGTCACCTGTTGTTCATGTCATTGATGGTATTGCAAGTCCTGATACACTTGTAGGAACGGATAGCCATACACCACATGTTGATGCACTGGGTGTTATTGCTATTGGGGTAGGTGGATTGGAGGCTGAAAATGTCATGCTTGGAAACCCTTCATTTATGAGAGTACCTGAGGTTGTAGGTGTGAACATAAAAGGTAAAAGATCTGAAGGTATTACTGCTACAGATATTGCCTTGGCGATGACATGTTTTTTACGTGAAAATGCTGTTATTTCTTCATATTTAGAGTTTTATGGTGAAGGTTTAGCATTCTTAACACTCGGAGATAGAGCAACTATTTCTAACATGACACCTGAGTATGGTGCAAGTGCAGCAATGTTTGCTATAGATGACCAGACCTTAGAGTACCTTACCCTAACTGGTAGAGAGCCAGAACAAGTAAAATTGGTAGAAACATATGCAAAAGCAAATGGTCTATGGGCTACGATGCTTGAGAATGCAACATATGCAAGAGAGTTAGAGTTTGACCTAAGCACTGTGACACGTTCAATCGCTGGTCCTTCTAAGCCTCATCATCTTGTACCTACCAATACACTTGAAGCAGAAGGTATCATCAAAGACTTTACTATTGATGGTGACAAGATGCCTGATGGAGCTATCTTAATAGCGGCTATTACATCATGTACCAATACTTCTAACCCACGTAACGTTGTTGCCGCTGGATTATTGGCTAAAAAAGCCAATGAGCTTGGTCTTGAGCGTAAACCATGGGTCAAGTCATCATTGGCACCAGGTTCTAAAGTAGTTGAAGAGTATTTGAAAGATGCCAACTTACTGGGTGAACTAGAAAAATTAGGCTTTGGTATTGTTGGATTTGCCTGTACCACATGTAATGGTATGAGTGGAGCACTTGACCCTGCTATTCAAAAAGAAGCTGTAGATAACGATGTGTATACAACAGCTGTACTTTCTGGAAATAGAAATTTTGATGGTAGAATACACCCTTATGTAAAAGAAGCATTTTTAGCTTCTCCACCACTTGTTATTGCCTATGCACTGGCAGGAAGTATACGTTTTGACATCGAAAAAGATGTGTTAGGAAAAGACAAAGAAGGTAATGACATTACACTTAAAGACTTATGGCCTACAGATGCAGAGATCGATGCAGTGGTGAAAGCTTCTGTAAAACCAGAAATGTTTACAGAGATCTATGATCCTATGTTTGCAAAAAGTGCTTTGAACGATTTTGAAGTGGATCCTTTTTATAAGTGGAATCCTCAATCAACCTACATTCAAAAACCACCATACTGGGATGATGAATTTACAGGTAGACCGGCACTTGAAAATCTACGTCCTTTAGGAGTGTTTCCTGATAACATTACCACTGATCACCTTTCGCCATCAAACGCGATATTGCCAGAGAGTGCATCGGGTGAGTACTGTCTTAAAATGGGATTACCTATTGATGATTTGAACTCGTATGCTACGCATAGGGGTGACCATAACACTGCTGTACGTGCAACATTGGCAAACCCGAAACTCTTTAACGAGATGGTTAAAGATGATAACGGTGAGGTTAAACAAGGCTCACTGGCAAGAGTTGAACCTGAAGGTAGAGTGATGAGAATGTGGGAAGCGATTGAAACGTATCAAGAGCGTAAACAACCACTGATCATTATCGCAGGTACAAACTATGGACAAGGAAGTTCACGTGACTGGGCAGCTAAAGGTGTAAGACTTGCCGGTGTTGAAGTACTTATCGCTGAAAGTATTGAACGTATTCACAGAACTAACCTTGTGGGTATGGGTGTACTCCCATTACAATTCAAAGATGGAGACACAAGACATACTTACAACATTGAAGGTACAGAAACATTCGATGTGACAGGTGACATAACGCCTAGATGTACATTGAACGTACGTATGACCAGAGCTGATGGTACAAGTGTAGAGATACCTGTAACATGTCGACTTGATACTAGTGCGGAAGTTGAAGTATACAACGCTGGTGGGATCTTGCAAAAATTTGCCAAAGATTTCGTAGCACAAAAATAAGGAAATAAAGATGTCTTATACACCACAACAAAGCATCCCCGCTACGTATATGCGTGGTGGTACAAGCAAGGGTGTGTTTTTTAAAAAAGATGACCTGCCAAAAGAAGCATTGGAAGATCAAGCCAAACTTGATAAACTTCTGCTTCGTGTCATTGGTAGCCCTGATCCATACAATAAACAAATAGACGGTCTGGGTAATGCCTCTTCAAGTACAAGTAAAACGGTCATTGTAAGTAAAAGTACTAAAGAAGACCATGATGTAGATTACCGATTTGGTCAAATAGCCATAGATAAACCCTTTGTAGACTGGAGTGGAAACTGTGGTAACCTCACGGGTGCAGTAGGATCATTTGCTATTAAAAGTGGTTTACTTGATAAAAGTAGAATGGTAGACGATGGCATTATAGAAGTGCATATTTGGCAGGTGAATATTCAAAAAACCATTATCGCTCATGTGCCTATGGCAGGTGGAGTGGTTCGTGAAATGGGTGACTTTATTTTAGATGGTGTGGCATTTCCTGCTGCAGAGGTTAAGATAGAATTTGTGGCACCCATTGATCCAGATGAAACACTGTTTCCTACAGGTAACTTAGTAGACGATCTAGAGGTACCCGGAGTAGGTACTTTCAAAGCTACCATGATAACAGCAGGGATCCCTACTATATTTTTAAATGCAGATGCTATTGGCTACAAAGGTACAGAGCTTCAAGGTGACATTAACTCTGATGTAAAAGCCTTAGAGATGTTTGAGACTATTCGTGCCTATGGTGCTATTAAAATGGGTTTGATCTCTGATATTAAAGAAGCAGAGAACAGACAACATACACCAAAAGTTGCTTTTGTCTCACCACCAGAGGGGTATACCTCGTCAAGTGGGAAAGTCATAGAATCTAGCGACATTGAGCTTAATGTAAGAGCATTATCTATGGGGCAACTACACCATGCCATGATGGGTACAGCTTCTGTCGCTATTGCAGTAGCTGCGTGTATACCAGGTACGCTTGTAAGTGATGCAGCAGGTGGTGGAGAGCGTGAATCTGTTGTATTTGGTCATCCATCAGGTACACTTAGAGTAGGGTCTACCATTATAAAAGAAAATGGAAACTACAGCATAGAAAAAGTAGGCATGAGTAGAAGTGCAAGAATTATAATGGATGGTTCAGTATTCGTGCCTGCAGACACGATGAACTAGCTCTCCATATACCATAGGGTTCAGGATTACAATTCGAGCGTTGATTAGCCTTCGGTCATATCTTATGATCGTTGCTAATCGATATGTCAGTTTAAATAAAAAACGCTACAAATTTTTGAAGTAAAAAAACAAAAATGAAAACCTTATAAAGTTATATATTTTATAAGGTTTTCCCTGTACTTATTTTTAGATAGTATTAAAATGATTATTTTTTATACAGTAAAGTAAATAAAGTTATTTCTATTAAGACTATAATTGAACACAAGAAAGCCTATTAATCTCCTTGAATACTCCAGGCTTTCTGGTAACTTTTAATTTTAGATTGCATAATTTTTTCACTAGTATGCCTCCTTATAATCTTGTCCAAAATTTAAAAGTTACCATTCCTCATAAGTATGTGTAAAAATCGGGTAATTACCAAAAAACTTAATTAATATAAATTAATTTTCTTGTTTTGAATCTTCTTTCATATATACTCTTCTTTTAAAATTTAAGGACTATATATTGACAACTTTCCCACTTGAAAACGTAAGAAAATTAAGAAAAGAGCTTGCCACTCATCCAGTTTATTCTGCAGTTACAGACATGAATGATTTAACGATCTTTATGCAAAACCATATCTACTCTGTCTGGGACTTCATGTCGTTGGTAAAATATTTACAAAATCAAATTGCACCAGCAAAAATACCTTGGCTTCCATTTGGTGATGCACAGGTTCAGCGTTTTATTAATGATATTGTTCTTGAAGAAGAATCAGATGAAGGTATTCCACTTGAAGATGGAACTACAACATATACAAGTCATTTCAACCTGTATGCTCAAGCTATGGAAGAAGTAAAAGAAGGAAGTAGTCAACTCATTAGAGAATTTGTTTCTACAGTGGCATCTGATTCTTTAGATGTAGCAAAAGAAACCCTTCAAATACCTTCTGCTGCAAAAGAATTTATGGAGGTTACATTCAACTTTATCAATAGTGATAAGCCTCATGTTGTTGCAGCAGCATTTGCTTTAGGTAGAGAACATATCATTCCAGAAATGTTCCGTGCTCTCCTTGATAAGATGAAAATCTCACGAGAACAAGCTAATGTATTTCATTATTATTTAGATCGTCATATAGAACTTGATGGAGATCATCATGGACCAATGTCTTTACGTATGTTAGACTTATTATGTGAAGGAAATGAAGCAAAGATTGCAGAAGCAGAAGAAGCTGCTCTCAATGCAATTAGAGCTAGAATAAAGTTTTGGGATGGTGTCTTATTAGCGATTCAAGATAGTAAAAAGAAATCAGCTTAAATCATTGACATATGATTTAAGTCAAAACCTTATAAAGTTATATATTTTATAAGGTTTTGAAAATAAGACTATTAGAAGAAGTCTTAGATTATCTCTAAATTCTGATTTATATAGATTATAGTTTCTGCTTTGTACTTGCCGACCAAAATCTAGATGTAAGCACCGAGCTCAGATCTTATCACAGATAACCGCTGACTAATCAATTCCGCCGCGTCAGAAAAAAGCTGCACCTTCCTACATTGAACTGTAATGTCCACACTGAAATTTGCTAAATGGGCTTTACGTAGCATTTTCCTGTTCGATTTCACAACACTATTCCTTCTCTTCCTCAACGCTCAAAGAAGGCGGCTTTGAGTGCTTCTCGCACCTCCGACAGCCGCCTTGCGAACCGATCGCGATCATGTTTGGATTTGATGCTGCGATCGGCTAGATCGGCAATATACTGCACCTGTTCGTCGAGTGCGCGTAAGTGACTCAGTCTGATCGGGCGACT
>NZ_JBFFOH010000064.1:0-12484 GCF_041562805.1 Sulfurovum sp.
ATTTTTTAAAAGAAACCAATAAAAGTGAAGAGAGACACTCCTCTGCACAAGATATACTTGATAAGCGTTATGCAAATGGTGAGATAGATACACAAGAGTATGAAGAAAAATCTGATGCTCTCAAGAAAAAATAATTAAATAAAAAGGGAGGGAATACCATGCTAAGACGTACATTTGTAAAAGGTATAGCAGCATCTGCTGCACTTATGGGAGTGACTGCAACAGACGTTATGGCTAAAACAAAGTCAAAACCGATCAGAAACAGTAATATTCTTACAGGAAAGGAGTTCTTCTTAGACATTGACTATACACCCGTGAATATCACAGGAAAAAATGCTGTAGCTACTACTGTCAATGGTCAGATAGCAGGTCCCACTTTGATTTGGCAAGAAGGTGAAACGGTTACGCTGCATGTGACCAATCATTTGAAGAAAAGTTCATCTATTCACTGGCACGGTATCATTTTACCTACAGGAATGGATGGTGTGCCTGGACTTAGTTTCGACGGTATTGCGCCAGGGGAAACGTTCACCTATAAATTCAAGGTACAACAACATGGAACTTATTGGTATCACAGTCATTCAGGCTTTCAAGAGCAAACAGGGGTGTATGGTGCCATCGTCATCAAGCCTAAGAAAAAAGAGCCCTTTAAGTATGATAAAGATTATGTTGTACAACTCTCCGACTGGAGTGATGAGAAACCGACTACAATCTACAAAAAACTCAAACAGATGAGTGACTACTATAATTTCTCACAAAGAACTGTTGGTACATTCTTTAATGAAGTAAAAGAGAAAGGTTTGTCTAGTGCATTTTCTGACAGAAAGATGTGGAATGAAATGCGAATGAATGATGGTGACCTCTCAGACGTTACAGGATACTCTTATACTTTCTTAATGAATGGTAAAAACCCTGCAACCCAATTTAAAGCACTCTTTAAAAAAGGTGAAAAAATACGTCTTCGCTTTGTTAATGCAGCTGCTATGACATTCTTTGATGTGCGTATCTCTGGACTCAAAATGACAGTGGTCGCAGCCGATGGAAACCATGTCAAACCAGTAAGTATAGATGAGTTTCGTATAGGTGTAGCAGAGACTTTTGATGTTATAGTACAGCCTGTCAGCAACAAAGCCTATGCCATCTTCGCACAGAGTATCGACCGTTCAGGCTATGCAATGGGTTCACTCACACCAAAAGTTTCTATGTTGGCAAAAGCACCGAGTATGGACACTAGACCTGTACTGACACATACTGATATGGGTATGGATATGGGAAATATGGATCATGGTGGGGGCATGAAGTGCTCTTCAGCGATGAAAATGCCTAAAAGCAGTATGAAAAAATCCAAGTTTGCAGATATGGAATCACAAAGATATCCCATTACAAAACTTCCTATGAAGCGTGGCCCACATACTACTATGATGGCAATGTCACCTAAATATAGACTTGATGATCCAGGTGTAGGATTACGCAATAATGGCCGCAAGGTCCTTACCTATGCAGACCTTAAAAACAGATACTCAACACGTAAAGATAAAAAACCAGATAGAGAGATCATCTTACACCTCACGGGTAATATGGAACGCTATATGTGGTCTATCAATGGTATTAAATATGCAGATGCCAAGCCTTTAGAGTTTTATTATGGTGAACGTATTCGTATCACGTTCATAAATGATACGATGATGAACCATCCTATGCATCTACATGGTATGTGGAGTGACTTGGAAACAGGTGATGATAATCATTTGGTAAGAAAACATACTATCGTTGTACAGCCAGGAGCCAAGATAAGTTATAGGGTTACTGTCGATGCCAAAGGTGCATGGGCATTTCACTGTCACATGCTTTATCACATGGCAGGTATGTTTAGAAAAGTTGTAGTGGCATAAAGGAATGATGATGAAAAAAATATTATTAAGCTTGGTTACAATTATAGGATTGGGGCAAATGGCATATGCGGACATGGAGGATGATCCATTGATCACCATGTTCCTTATGGATAGGTTTGAAGTACTGGATAATGATGAAAATACCAGAGTATGGGAAGGTAGTTTTCGAATAGGCTATGACATTAATAAACTCTATTTCTACAGTGAAGGAGAAGCAACTTCTGACGGACTGGAGACAAGTCAAAATGAATTGGTCTATTCTAGAGCTATCGCACCATTTTGGGACGCACAAATAGGGCTAGCATACGATAAAAATTCGGATGAATCTCAGACATGGGGAGAGATTTCTATTTCAGGATTAGCTCCTTACTACTTTGAGACAAGAGCTGCTTTACTTGTAAATGGAGATGGGAATGTAGGTCTTCGTTTAGATGCAGAGTACGAAGCACTACTCACTCAGAAACTCATACTCACTCCATCACTAGAAGCAGATTTCTATACAAAAGATGATCCAGAAATGAGCCTTGGTTCTGGACTTTCCTCCGTTGAAGCAGGATTACGTTTACGCTATGAATTTGTACGTGAGTTTGCACCTTATATCGGTGTTACGTGGGAAAAAACATTTGGAAATACCAGTGACTATAATCCTATAGATGAAACCAACTTAATGGTTGGTGTGAGATTTTGGTTTTAATCGGTCTCGCACTCTGCCGGTTATTCATAAAATCTTTTTTGCACACATAGTGCACATCTATCTACTATATTGTTGAATAGTGAAAAAAACCATACCGATGAGTATTATATCGTCTATCTCTATATGAATATAACGTAAAACAGTGCTTGGTATGATTGGGAATAAAAAATATAACATAGGAGGTTTAATATTATTTTTACTAAACATGTGTTGACAGGATTAACCTGCCTAAAATGATATAAATTTACAAAAAAAGGAAAAGATGATGAAATATCTATTAGCAATCGCAGCAATCACAGTTTCTCTTTGCGCAGAAAACTTTGAGCATATGAGTATGGAAAAGATGATGGGTATGCGTGGAAATGTACCTAGTGAACAACAAGCAGACTTTAGAAAAGAGATGCAAAAACGGATGCAATCAATGACACCTCAAGAGCGCCAAAAATATATGAAAAAACGTAAAAACAAAATGAATAATTGTTGCCAATGTGGAAATTGTGGCATGATGTATAATCAAAATATGATGTACAACCTTGGTTTTATGCATGGTCAAAACATGATGTATAATCACATGATGGGCAACCAAGGCATGATGAACAACCGTGGAATGATGGGTGGTCAAGGTATGATGGGCAACCAAGGCATGATGGGTGGTCAAGGTATGATGGGCAACCAAGGCATGATGGGTGGTCAAGGTATGATGGGCAACCGTGGCATGATGGGCGGTCAAGGTATGATGAACAACTGTGGCATGATGGGTGGTCAAGGCATGATGGGCAACCAAGGCATGATGGGTGGTCAAGGTATGATGGGAAACCAAGATTATAACATAACGAATGGTCAAGGTATGATGGGAAACTCTGGGATGATGATGAATAAGAAAAAGAAACAATAAAATCTATATTATAAAAGCTGAAAACCTTATAAAATATATAACTTTATAAGGTTTGAGAAGTGGGAAATTGAACTTCCTCTTATTTAAGGAAGTTCTAGATGGTGCTGGGGGGGATTTATCCTCTTTGTGTTTCTCCTGAGAAGCCGATGATCCCTGGTCTTAGATTACATACGTGTTCGAAGCCTAAACCTTTCATAGCATGTTGTACCTGGTAGCTTCTACTTCCTGAGTGACAGTATACGATGATTGGTTCTGCTTTTTTACTTGCAAGCTCTGATTCTACTTTTGCGTAGAATTGTGAAGTAGGTACAAGGACATCTGTGCCTACGATGTGACCCATTTGGAACTCCATGAACTCTCTTGTGTCTACAAGGGTAAAGTGTATCATCCCTAGGTTTTTTGCTTCTATGAGTGCTTCAAGTTCATCTCCGTCGAGCTGTTCTTCTTTGAGAAGGAACTCAGCTTGTTCTTTTGTGAGTCCTGTGGAGTGTTGGTGTACTACTTCTTCGATTTGATCGTGTATTGCTTGTGCTTTTGCATATTCAGGTGTACAGAAGATCCCGCAGTGACAGGTCCCATCTTCTGGTATCTCTTTTTCTAGCGCAGGCGTACATGGACAGATACGGTTATCTGCTGCTTTTTGTTCCTCTTTTGTTTCTCCTATGACCATAAAACAAGGACAAAATCTTTTGCCATAGATCATTTTGTTTCGAGCAAGACCCATAGCCACGCCTTCATTGACCTCTTCATTCGGGTTGGGTACAAAACCAAATTGGTTATTGACTTTGTCTACAAATGTCCATGTCTTTTCTAATTCCGCCTGAAATTCATCTGAATTCATATCTATTGGTTGCATTATATTCCTTTAGTTGTAGTATTTGATTCATTTGTCTCTAACGTTTTTGCCATCTTGTCAATCTCTTGTACAAAGATCTGCATTTTCTTTCCCCAGTCTTGAAGTAGGTCTTGGGTTTTGTTGAGATCAATATGAATATGTTGCTCATTCATTTCCACTCCCGCTTCTTTTGCTTCGATGATACCTTTTTCCATGTCATCACTGATCTTGTTTATTTGTGCAGCCATCTTTTGATTTAAATCTATAAAAAAGTCTTTTGTTTTGTTTGTATCGATCGTGATAATGCCATCATTCATATTGACACCCATCTGGGTTAGTTTAGTTTTGTTCTCTTCTGGTGACGCTTCCTGCGACTCTTTTTCTGCCTGGACTTTTTCTGCTTCAACTTCTGCACGTAGTTCCGCTTTGGCCTGCTTTGCTATTTGATTGTCATGGGAAGACTGATGATCTTTGGCTTTGTCTTCACAGCCGGTAAAAGAGAGTAATATGATAAGAGTAATAAGTAGGTGTCGCATAAGTATCCTTTGATGAATCAATAGATACATTATACAATGATTTATAAAAGAAAGATAAATCTCCCATATCTTAGATAGAGGAGATTTGAAAAAGAAGCGTTATGTGTAGATTATTCTCCACATTTTCCTTTACCACATTTACCTTTGTCTGGGGCAGGTTTTGTCTTTTTCTCCATATTCCCTCCACATCGGCCATCGCCACGCTTCATGTCTTTTTGTGAATCTCCACATCGGCCATCGCCACGCTTCATGTCTTTTTGTGAATCTCCACATCGGCCATCGCCACGCTTCATGTCTTTTTGTGAATCTCCGCACCGGCCATCGCCACGCTTCATATCTCTTTGAGAGTCTCCACATTTTCCGTCACTACCCATCATGCCTTGCTGTGAATTCCCACATTTCCCCTCTGCCGTGGCTAAAGTGAAAGATAAAGCTAATGCACCTAAAAATAATAATCCTAATTGAAGTGTCTTTTTCATCGTTTTTCCTTTTTGTTATTGCTCTTCACCAAAAAGAAGGTGGTCTAAGCTAAATTTTCCGGCTCCTAGTGAAGCAAAGAGGGCTAAAAACAACAAATAGTAAAGAGGGATCTCAAAGCCATTATCCCCTGCAGAAAAGCCATGTGTTAAATGTACGGTTGTAATGGCAACAACCATCACAACCATCAGTGGCAGTGAGATCAGTCTTGTAAAAAGACCCAAAGTCAATAACACTACACCTAACAGTTCAGTACTGGCAGCTAGGTAGGCATTCAGGGTGGGGAAGGGTATGCCTAATGTACCAAACCATTCGGCAACACTTGAAATATCTGACCACTTTTGCATGGCAGGTTCGTAAAACCCATAGGCAACAGTCAGCCTTGCCAAGAGTAAAGAAACACTTTGCCCCTTGCCTAATATATTTTTAGTGATCGGATATATGGTTTTTAGCATCTTTATCTCCTTCGGTTACTATTTGTTTGTTGTAACGAGGTAAGTATAGTATGAGAGATGTGTACTGTGTGTGTATTGAGTTAAAAAAAGAAAATGCCTCTCTTGAAAAAGAGAGGAAGCAGACAAGATGCTATTTACTGCGTCATTTACTTTCAGGTGTTGTAGGAGTTGCATCTTTTTCCATGGCTGCACCACATTTTCCTGCTTCACATTTCATAGCAGGTGTTTCCGGTTTTTTCTCTTCACCACATCCGGTAAGAGAGAGCAATGCAAAGCCAAGTAGGGCAGGAAAGAGTAGTTTTGTCATCATCATAATATCCTTTAATCATTTAGTAGAGAAGTATAACACAAATCAATATGTAGTATCTTGCTAGAGCACATATACTGTCCTCCTGCATATTTTGTACACTTATTCGCAATGCTGTCCAGTTCTGTCAATTGTTTCAGTACTACCTGCACATCCACTCAAGATACCTAGTATCAAACCAACCAATGAACTAAAAATTATTTTTTTCATATCTATCTCCTGAATTTTTAACAGTTTAAGTATAATATCTAAACCGTGTAAGGCCTGTGTAGTATGTTGCACTTAAAGTACACACAATAGTATTATGATTAAAAAAATAAATGTAAAGATATACAAATGAAAAGAAGAAAATTTCTCATACTGGGTTCCGCACTTGGGCTCTCTCCCTACATACAGGCAAAAGAGATCAGTGACTTTGAAAAAACATTTAAAAAGGTAGAATTGACACTCTCTGCTGTGCAGGAACATATGTTTCCAGAGGGGAGTAGTATGCCCTCCGCTAAATCTATGAGGGCTACACAGTTCTTGTTGGAAACCATGATGCACAAGAGTTTTGATAGAGACATCAAAGCGTTTGTTCTTGACGGGGCAAAAGAACTGGAAGATCGTGAAGAAGGACGCTTTTCGGCTATGACAGAGAAGGAGAAAGAAAAAGCTTTGCGTGCCTATGAAGAGACACATTACGGAAGTAGTTGGTTGTCACGTATCATGACATTAACGATGGAAGGACTCTTGTCTGACCCGATATATGGTTCAAATATCAAAGAAGCAGGATGGCAGGCACTCTCTTCTTATGGGGGTTTCCCAAGGCCAAAAACAAGGTATATTGAACTATGAGTGTTTATGATGTAGTGGTCATCGGTTCAGGAGCAAGTGGTGGGGCTGTGGCCTATACTTTATGTCAAGCCGGTTACAAGGTAGCGGTTCTGGAAAAAGGAAGACTCATTAAGCGTGAAGAGTTCTCTAAAGATGAATTGGCGTATAGCAGAAGAGATCTTGTCACACCTAATTTGTTTGATGAATATCACACGATAGAAGAGAAAGTAGATGGAGAATGGGTAGCTACGCCAACCTATGAGTCTGGCTGGAGTTTTTGGAATGGCAACATTGTGGGAGGATCTTCCAACTTAATGTCAGGGATGTTGCACCGTCTGCACCCGGATGATTTCAGACTGAAAAGTAAATATGGAGAGATAGAGGGTGCGAATGTTGTGGATTGGCCTATCTCTTATGACGAGATGGAACCCTACTATTCCTTAGCAGAAGAGTTGGTAGGGATATCTGGTAAAGTCGACAAACACCCTTTTGAACCACCACGAAGTCAAGCTGATTTTACACAACCCCCGACCAAAGAGAATACCGTGGTCAAACTTTTTGACAAAAGTTGTAAAGCACTTGATGTCATACCTTTGGTCACACCGAGAGCGGTGCTTTCAAAAGATATGCCTGGACGTGATGCCTGTTATTATTCAAATCTCTGTGGGAGTTATGGATGTAGCTCAGGAGCCAAAGGAAGTTCAAGAGAGGCACTTCTAAAGCCAGCACTTGCCACAGGAAACCTGACTTTACTGAGCAACACATACGTCAAGTATCTGCATACTGAAAATAAAGATGAGGTGGATCATGCTGTAGTGGTTGACACGATCACAGGTAAAGAGAGAGTGATCAAAGGAAAGATATTTGTTGTTGCTGCTCAGGCACATGAGAGTGCAAGACTTTTACTTAATTCCGCCAATGTTCATCATCCTGATGGATTAGGAAACAGTAGTGGAGAAGTGGGTAAAAACCTACTCTTCTCTGGTGGAGGTTCCGGTCAGGGAGAACTACACAAGGATAGCTTGAAGCATATAAAGTTTGAAGATCTCATGACAACAGGTCTTTTTGTCAATCGTTCAATTTTGGACTGGTATTTTATAGATCATTGGTGGGATGGGAAGTTCAAAGGCGGCTCTGTAGAGTTCATGTTCGAACATCAGAATATCATTAGCCGTGCACGCAAAAATAATTATGAAGAGGGGAAGCTCATTTGGGGTAAGAATTTGGGTGATCGTCTTGTTTCCCGCTTTACAGAGCAGAAAAGCATACGTTTTGAAGTCTTTAATGATTGGCTCCCTAATGATAACTGTTTTGTCACGTTGGACCCTACGCATAAAGACAAGTTTGGCATGCCAGTAGGGAAGCTGCGCTTGGAAGGGCACCCTCAAGATGTAAAAGTAGGTAATTATATCGCTAAGAAGTGTGAAAAAGTATTGGAAGAGATGGGGGCAAAGAACATTTACTCTGCTGTCTCTTCTACTCCGCCGCAAAACCTGGTTGCTGGAGGATGTCGTTTTGGGAATGATCCTAAAACATCAGTACTGAACAAATATTGCCGATCTCACGATGTGAAGAACCTTTATGTTGCTGATGCCAGTTTTATGCCTACAGGGGGTTCTGTGGCCTATACCTGGACCATTTATGCGAATGCATTCAGGGTGGCAGATCATATCGTCAAACAGTTACAAAAAGGCTAATATTTATATTTTTCTATAAGTTGGATTTATTTTATTTTAAATTAGGTTCTGATATTATAAAAGTAGAGATGTTGAAAAAGCTAAACCTACTGTGAAGTAGGGACAGAAAGCCATGGGTCTTAAGTAAGATCGCCAGGTTGCCGATATTATGTGTTTTATGACTACAATTATCACTCTTTCCTTCTCGTGTTTACGGCATATATGTTTAAGTTAGATTTAAATTCATGTTTATATTTGATTAATCATATGTAGTTACAATTACTATATATTTTTTAGTATGTACTTTTATAAGTTTATACTATAAAGTATCAATTCATCAGGAGAATTCATTTGAAAAGACTTTATACCCTACTGCTTACTTTGTCCCTCGCTACAGTTTCAGCCAAAGCATCTATTCCAACAGGTAAACATACGGTTAAAAAAGGTGAAACTCTTTCTGCCATTGCGCGTAAACATCATACGAGTGTTGCACAATTGAGAAAAGCCAATGGTCTCAAAAATAAGGATGTGATACAATATGGAAAGGTATTGAAAATACCAACTAATAGGTATACATCAAATACTAAAACGGATACAAATCCGGCAAAATATGTGATTAAAAAGGGAGATACCCTTTCTACAATCGCACGTAAACATCATACTACTATTACAAAACTCAAAAAAGCAAACGGCCTTAAAAATAGTGACACGATCAAAATAGGAAAAGTATTAAAGGTTCCTCAAACTAAGAAACAGATCACTTTTGTTAAAGGTAACAAAAAAGCTTCAAGTAAAAGGTTGGCAAGATCTTTTTCTAATTTAGATACGATCAGTTTAGAGAATACTAAAGTAGACAAACGTAGTACTTTCTCCTTCAGTGATATTTTTACTAATAGCAATAAAGAGAATGCAGACAAGTGTCAACGAATTACTTCTTTAGCAAAAACGAAGTTAGGTAAAAAATATGTATGGGGAGCAAGCGGAAATAAAAATACATATGATTGCTCAAGTTTTGTGAAGTATGTTTATAAAAAGCAGGGCATAGAACTTCCACGTACATCTATTATGCAGTCTAAAGTTGGAAAATATGTAAAAAGAGATGAATTGCAAAAGGGAGACCTTATTTTCTTTGATACGTCTAAAAGACGTAAAGGGTATGTAAATCATGTAGGTATATATCTAGGAGACAATAAGTTCATCCATGCAAGTTCTGCTAAAAAGAAAGTTGTTGTATCAAATTTAAGTAAGTTCTACGGACAGCGATATAAGGGTGCAAGACGTCCTTCTTAATCTTAAATCGTCTTCTTGAGGAGCAGTGTCTCCTCCATCCTTCTAATAAATTAACCCTATGTAATAATCAGGATCTTAGTAGATCCGTATGAGATAATTCAGCCAGGTCATGTCTCAATAAAAAGTGTAAAGGAATCATCATGATTGTCTGTAGAAAATGTGGCAACACAAATGTTGTTTCGAATGGCGGATGGAAACAGTGTGCAAGCTGTGGTGAAGTGCATGAGAGAGACAGCGTTATGGTAAGTAATAGAATTTCTTGCAGGCTCTTGTCTAATGAGCATAAAGATATGAATGATATTGGATCCTTGCCTCTAAAGCCGACACTTATGGGAAAACTTATATCAAGATTTCACTTGATAAAGTAAATTTCAATATTATATTTTTATGGATTCAGAGGGAGAGTATGTCAAGGCAAAGCCTTGACATGATATAGCGTTTCTATAAAATTATTATTCAGCTTCTAGTACAGCGCCAGAACTTGCATTGGTTACCAATGCTCTATATTGTCTTAACCATTTACTCTTGAGTGGTTTAACAAGTGGTTTGAAGTGGTCTCTTCTTTCTGCTATTTCTTCGAATGTAAGTTTTGCTTCCAATATGTAATTGTCTACATCAATAAAGATTTCATCACCATCCTCAAGCAGTCCGATAAGACCACCTTCTGCAGCTTCAGGACTTACATGCCCGATACTTGCTCCTCTTGTGGCACCTGAAAATCTACCATCAGTGATCAGGGCAACTTTATCTCCAAGTCCCATACCCATGATAAGACTGGTAGGGCTAAGCATCTCTTGCATACCAGGACCACCACGAGGACCTTCATAACGGATGACCACAACATCTCCGGCTTTAACTTTACCAGCTAATATACCTTCTATACACTCATCCTGCGAGTTAAAACATACCGCAGTACCAGTAAAGACTCTGTCTCCAGTGATACCGGCAGTTTTAATAACAGCACCTTGCTCTGCGAGGTTACCATAAAGGATGGCAAGTCCACCTACTTCAGAGTAAGGGTTGTCTATGGTATGGATAATATTCGTATCGAGGATCTCCGCATCTTTTACTTTTTCATAAAGTGTTTCACCTGTTACCCCTAAGTTATCAAGTAAAATATTATCACCACGTTTCATCATTTCATGCATAACGGCATTGACACCACCTGCTTTATTGATGTCCTCCATGTGTACGGTTGAGAGTGACGGAGAGATCTTTGCGATGTGAGAAACACGCTTAGAGATGGCATTGATGTCTTCAAGATTGAAATCAACTTCTGCTTCTCTGGCGATAGCAAGCATATGAAGTACTGTGTTTGAACTTCCTCCCATGGCCATATCTACAGCGAAAGCATTACGTACAGCATTTTCATTTAAAATATTTCTTATACGGTATTTTTCACGTTCGGCAGCTTCCGACTTTGCTATCTCACAGATGCGTCTGGCAGCTTTTTTGTAAAGCTCTGTTCTCTCAGGGGTCAATGCTAGAATAGTACCATTCCCTGGAAGCGCGATACCCATGGCTTCCATCAGTGTATTCATAGAGTTCGCTGTAAACATCCCCGAACAAGATCCACCACTTGGGCAGGCATTACACTCTATGTCAAGAAGTTCTTCATCCGTAATATCACCGGCCTCATGTTTCCCTACTGCTTCAAAGGCCGTAGCAAGATCGATAGGTGTACCATCTTTAGTGTAACCTTTTTCCATAGGACCCCCAGAGACAAACACTGTAGGTACATTCACACGTAATGCACCCATGATCATACCAGGAACGATCTTGTCACAGTTAGGTATAGCGATCATTGCATCAAGTTTATGCGCGTTCATAACGGTCTCTATAGAGTTTGCAATGATCTCACGACTCGGAAGAGAGTAAAGCATACCATCATGTCCCATAGCGATACCGTCATCCACACCAATAGTGTTAAATTCAAAAGGTACACAGCCATTGGCACGGATCTCCTCTTTGATCACTTCAGCAACTTTGTTAAGGAAAAAGTGTCCAGGAATGATCTCTATGAATGAGTTTGCCACACCGATAAACGGTTTTTCAAAATCTTCATCTTTTACACCGGTAGCACGTAGCAGACTTCTATGTGGAGCTCTACTAAACCCCTGTTTTATTTCGTCACTTCTCATGGAAAAGCCTTTTATATGTATTTTAACCGATTATAGCAGATGAATCTCAAAAAAAAGAGGGTAAATGACCTTTTTATCGAAGAAGTGATGTTTTTCTCTTTACATTAAAAACTATTTTGGCTATAATCGCACTCCAATTTTAAACTAATACTTTAAAAGAGGTATGGATTTGCGGGCGTAGCTCAGCGGTAGAGCATAACCTTGCCAAGGTTGGGGTCGACGGTTCGAACCCGTTCGCCCGCTCCATAAAAATTACATTTTAATGATATGAATGGTACCAATTATGCCCGGGTGGTGGAATGGTAGACACAGGGGACTTAAAATCCCCCGGTCATTGTGACCGTGCCGGTTCAAGTCCGGCTCCGGGTACCACTTCATATATCATATATTTTAGTGTGGAGCCATCGCCAAGCGGTAAGGCCGCAGCCTGCAAAGCTGCTATCCCCGGTTCAAATCCGGGTGGCTCCTCC
>NZ_JBFFOH010000065.1:0-12394 GCF_041562805.1 Sulfurovum sp.
CGGTGGGCCTCTTCGACGAGGGCGTCGAGCGCAGCGGCGGCAATGTCAAAGGCGTCCACCTCGTAGCCAAGACGCGCCAAATAGATGGCGTTGCGCCCCGCCCCGCAGGCAAGGTCGAGTGCTTTGGCGTCGACGGAGGGTTCCACAAACTTTTTAATCATCGCGCTCGCCTCGCGAGGTTTCAGCAGCTCTCTCTTCTTACGGTACTTCTCGTCCCACTTTTGCCGGTCCTGATCTGACATACTCTCTCTCCAAAAATTTCGCATTACGGTTTGCAGCACAACGTGTCTCAACCACCTCAACACAACGCCGCCACGCTTCTTGACATTATTTTACCTAAACACGTAGCATTGTCAATACCAAGATGTTGAAAAATCGATCTGTTTGGAAAAAAGAGCAGAGGTCATCAAATAGCGCTAATGTCCGCAGATTAAGAGCAGTTTGTAAAAAAATTCGTTTAATTCGAGTCATTCGATGATAAAAAAAGAGAAAAGTAAAAGCAGTTTCTAAAAGATTTTTGTTTGAAAGTGGTTGTGGTTGGAGGGTACGATTTCGAATGGTGCCGACACGAGGATTTGAACCCCGGGCCTGCTGATTACAAATCAGCTGCTCTAGCCAACTGAGCTATGTCGGCATCTGAAATCGGAGCGCAAGTATAAGGAGTTTGGTTTTAAAGAAAGATAAAGTGGAGAGGTGTTTTTTAAAAAACGAAAACTTTAGTTTTCAACACTATTTAGCAATAACTACAATTCACAGATTTCATCTGTTTGGCACACAGCTTTTATGTAAAAACTGTATAATCTTTTCAACTATTCACCCTTAATATGGATTCAAAATGGCCTACACCGAGTCAGATACCCGCTCAAAACTTATTGACCCTAAGATAAAAGAGAGTACCTGGTTAGAATCCAACATTGTAAGAGAGTACCACTTCACTGATGGGCGAAAGCTCATCGGTGGTAAAAGAGGTAAGCGCTATTTCGTTGACTACTTACTTACCTACAAAAACACCAACCTAGCCATCATTGAAGCCAAAGCCGAATCTAAAGACCCTTTAGACGGTCTGCAACAATCTATCAACTATGCTCAACGGCTTGCGATTGATTTTGTCTATGCAACTAACGGTCACAAGATTTACGAACACTCCCTTAAAGCTGGAAAAGGGCAGTTCATTGAAAACTTTCCAACGCCTAACGAACTATTCGAGAGAAAGTACGGTACAGCTGCGCCAAAAGCACAAGATGTCATAACGTATCCGTTTCACATTGAGGGGACAATGAAACCCCGTTTTTATCAACAGATCGCTGTTCAAAAAACGATTGAAGCGATTGCAGAAGATAAAAACAGAGTTCTTTTAACACTGGCAACAGGAACAGGCAAGACCTACATCGCTTTTCAAATTGCCTACAGACTGTTTCAGTCCAAATGGAACAGAGACAATGCCGACAGACGACCAAAAATATTATTTCTAGCAGATCGTAATGTACTCAAAGACCAATCCATGAACACATTCAACCCTCTTGAAAAAGATTGTGTTGAAATCAATGGGAAGATCATTAAAAAAAGAGGCGGCAAAGTCCCAACCGCGGGGAACATCTTTTTTGCTATCTATCAATCGATCGCTGAGAATAAAAATAGAGTTATTGAAACGTCCGAAGAAGAGTTAGAAGATGATGTAACAGCCTACTACAAGCAGTACCCATCTAACTTTTTCGACTTAATTATCATTGATGAGTGTCATAGAGGCAGCGCTAACGATGAGAGCAGCTGGCGAGCGATCTTGGACCATTTCGGCGGTGCTGTGCATTTAGGACTTACCGCAACACCTAAACGTGACGACAATGGCAACACCTACAAATACTTCGGTGACCCTATCTATGAGTACTCTCTTAAAGATGGCATCAATGACGGTTTCTTGACACCGTACAAAGTCAAACGAATCCAAACCAACATCGATGAGTACAGGTTTGATCCTAACGACATTATTACCGGCGAGTTGGATAAACAGATCGTTGCGTTAGAACAATTTGAAAAGCAGGTCGTTATTCCAAAACGGACAGAACTCATCGCCAAGACTATTTTGGAAAACATGAATGCTATGGACAAAAGTATTGTCTTCTGTGTAAACCAACAACATGCTTCAGACATGAAAATAGCTATAGACAAGTTTAAAACTATCAAGGACAACAACTACTGTGTACGCGTCACATCAGACGAGGGTGAGATAGGTAGAGACTTTTTAGAGATGTTCCAAAATAACGACAGAGACATTCCCACGATCCTCACCAGCTCCAAAATGCTGACAACGGGGGTTGATGCCAAGAATGTTAGAAATGTTGTTCTTACTGCCCCCATAAAGTCCATGACAGAGTTTAAACAGATTATCGGTCGTGGGACGAGAGTGTTTGAGGGTAAGGACTTTTTTACTATTATGGACTTTGTGGGTGCAACCAACCTCTTTTATGATCCGGCCTGGGATGGTGAAGATGAGTTAACACCACCAAAAGGTAAAACCGGAGGCGGTCAAAAACCTGAGTATCCAAGACCAGAGACAGGTGAAGGCACTACAGAAGAGCCACCTCCACCCTATGGGACTGACAAAGTCACCATCGACATCAAAGGCAAAAAACTCAAGGTCATCAACATCGAGACGACCTATGTCGGCGAAGACGGCATCCCTCTTAAAACAGAAGATTATTTGGAACTTCTCATCGGTGTACTGGGCAAGTTTTACAATGATGAAGACGGCCTAAGAGAAATCTGGAGCAATCCGACAAATAGAAAAGATCTACTCAATAAACTGCGAAAGATGCATATAGATGAAGACCAACTCAATGACCTAAAAGTCATTTTCGAAGCGGAGGATAGCGACATCTACGATGTATTAACACACCTCTCCTTTAACCTTGACATTAAAACGAGAAGTGAGCGTGTCTTCTCAGTGGAGCACGGTGACTTTTTTGAAAAGATCCATAACGAAAAAGCTAAAAAGTTTTTAGAGTTCATTTTGAACAGGTACAGAAAAGACGGTGTCGAAGAGTTGGACGAAGACAAACTAGGGAAACTGGTCGACCTAAGTGGACTGGGAACAGTCAGAGAAGTCGCTAATAACTTTGGCGGGATCCCTCAGATGAGGGATGAATATTTTGCGTTGCAGAAGGAAATTTATAGATGAAAAAATGGAGCATACTATGATATTAGATTATAAAACTAGAGCAAAAGATTTACCATATAGAATAAAAAAAGAAGCAATACAAAAATATATCGGGAAAGAAAATGCTTTTCACAAAGTATTAAAAGACTTACTGCAGAATGTATACCCTGATGCATATATTGAAATTTTACAAGGTGCCGACGAAAAAGGAAAAGATATAGTTTTAAGACAAAAAAATCAAATTTCTGGCTATGAACATTGGGCATTTGTTGTAAAAGCAGTTGAAAAATTAGATGGAAAAGCTGTTGGCAAAAGTGCTGAAATCGTAACTCAAGTTAGACAAGCTTTTAGAACTCAAGCCCAGTTATCTGATATCAATGAACCTGTAACCATTGCTAAAGTTTATGTCGTTAACACTGGTACTATTACAGAAGGAAGCAAAAGAAATCTATTAAATGAAATTGAAGAGGCCCCATTTAAAAACAATGTTGATTGGATTGCTATCGAAAATTTAGTCAAAATGTTTGAAGATAATTATCCGGAATTCTTTTTTAGTGAAGATCTTAAAATTTTATTTAAAGATAGAATGGAAAAAATTGAAAAATTTATTATTGAAGAGAAAGAAGTTAAAGATTTCATAGAGCCGAATGTCAAAAAGTTCACCAAAACAAAACAAGAAATGATTGTTAGTTCAGATGAAAAAAATGACTTAAAACGCATAGGTGAACAAATTTTTGGGAAAAAGGAGACTTTTGACTCTTTTTTGAAATTAGTTATGACTCCACATGGAAAAAAAATTATTTTAACAGGTGATGCAGGCTCTGGAAAATCAGTTCTTGTTTTTAAAATCGTTTTATCATATTTAAATAAATTTATTCAAGAAAATGCTCGTTTAGAATCAAAAGCTATTATTTCTTTGCCTGTTTGTTTTAGGGCAATTGATTTAAAAAATGGGTTACTAGATAATTTCGAAAGTACAATTGAGACTTATTATAGTATAGATAAAACTAATCAAGTAAAAACAATAATTATTGATGGTATAGATGAAGTGAGTAACGAATCAAGAATTCAAATAAAAAATAAAATTGAAGCATATGTAACACTAAAAGACAAATCAATAAATATAGTTTTTACCTCGAGAACTAACTTTTCAGTCATTGATTTATTTGAAGTATATGAACATTATGAACTAATGCCTTATGCCACAAGCCAAGCAATATCATTAATAAAAAAACTGGCAGAACAAAAAAATATTTTAATTACAAACATTGAAAATAGTCTAAAGGAACTTGAAGGACAAATACCTTTTTATCCTCTTGCATTGAAATTACTTGTAGATGTTGTAGAAAAGCATCAAGAAGTCCCAGCATCTATTACTGAACTTTATACTAGATATATTTCTTTAATATTTGGAGAATATAAAGTTGATGTTGAGATCGATAAACTTTTTGAGCCTAAAATAAAAAAAGAATTTTTTTCTTCTCTTGCATATAGTGAATTTTTTAATTTTGATAAAGTTAAAATTTCACGAGAATCCTTTAATTCACATATTGAACAATTTTGTAATACACATACTTTTATTGAGGATGAAAAAGGTTTTTTGGAGAATATAAAACGAACAGCGTTAATAAAAGTAGAAGAAGATGATGTTTACTTTTCTCATAAATCTTTTCTGGATTACTTCATAGCATTATATTTTAAAGAAAATAAAGAAGATTTAGAGGAAGAGGGGAAATTTGACAAAATCTATGAATTGTATAACTTTATAGACTTATGGGAAGATGTTGTCTATTTTTACTTTGGATTAAATACAAAAATTAGAAAACAAGAATATAGAAAACTAGTGGAAAGTATCTCAAGAGTTGAGAATAATCTTGAGAAATACATCAATACTTTTTTTACAGGTAAACTCATGCAATATGCATGGCTTACAGATTCTGAATTTAAAAAAGATAGTATAAATAAATCAATGAATGTTTCATTAGAACTTAAACATGAATTCAATGATATGTATGAACGTGTTTTCAATATAGAGGTACCAAAATTATTAAGTAGCATTAATATGTTTCATATGATTGGACTTTGTTATTCCAGTACTTTTATAAGAAATGAAGTTAAAACTTTAATTGATAAAACTATAATAAGTGGGAATGAAAGTGAAATATTTTTTAGTACATTGTACATATTACATAATTCTAAAACACTAGAATTAGAATATGTTAATAACTCGTTAACGCAACTATTACCTAAAATAGAACAAATGGAACATGTTGAGAATTCAATTCTATTAACAATTATTATTGATATTTTCAATAATAAAAATAAAATTGTAACAAGTGATAAATTGAAAGACGATGTTGAAAGAGTAATTAGAAAAATTAAAAAAAAGTATCCTACCGTCGTAAAATCTTTATTTACAAATAAAAAAAATAATTTCAATACCATCAAAGAGACCTTACTTGGTAATCATTAAATTACAAATTATCAAAAGGTAAAGCTTGGAAAGCAAAATAAACAGAATAACAGACATACTCCGCCGTGACGATGGTATCAGCGGTGCTATGATGTACACCGAGCAGATTTCTTGGATCCTCTTCTTAAAATTCCTCAGTGATTTAGAAGACTCAAAAGCTGACGAAGCGCTTCTCAATGGGCAAGATTATACTTACATCCTTGATGATAAATTCAAGTGGAGCAATTGGGCTTGTCCTAAAAAAGATGGAAAGATCGACCTTATCAATGCCAAGAGCGGCGAAGACCTTTTGGAGTTTGTAAACAGAGAGCTGTTCCCTTACCTCAAAGGGTTCAAGTCTATTACCCAAGACCCGAAGTCCATAAAGTACAAGATCGGTGCTATCTTTGAGTATCTCGACAATCGCATTGCTAACGGGCATACGCTTCGTGAGGTTCTGGACATCATCGATGCTATGGACTTTCACAACCAAGCAGACCTGTTTCAACTCTCACTTATCTATGAAAAACTACTCAAAGATATGGGTAGTGATGGTGGCAATAGCGGTGAGTTTTATACACCTCGTCCGCTTATTAAAGTCATTGCCGATGTTGTGAATCCTCAGGTCGGAGAAACAGTTTATGATCCAGCCGTAGGTTCTTGTGGATTTCTTATAGAGGCGTACCACCATATACGCTATGAAAACTTTGACAAAAAGAAACAAAGGGATCTCTCAACAGAACAGTTGAAGTTTTTAAATGAAGAGACCTTCTTCGGCAATGAAAAAACGCCACTCTCTTATGTCATGGGTGTTATGAACATGATCCTTCACGGGGTGGAATCGCCAAACATCTCTAAGACCAATACACTGACTAAAGACATTCGAGGTTTAGAGGAAAAAGATAGGTTCGATTGTATCCTGGCAAATCCTCCTTTTGGCGGCAAAGAGAACGACAGTATTCAACAAAACTTTCCTATAAAGTCCAACGCGACTGAGTTGCTCTTTTTACAACACATGATGAACTACTTGAAGCTAAACGGTAGATGTGGCGTGGTCATTCCAGAGGGTGTTCTGTTTCAAACAAACAACGCCTTCCAGTCGGTCAAAAAAGAGCTTTTAGAGCGTTTTAACGTCCACACTATACTCAGCCTTCCGGCAGGTATATTTTTGCCTTACAGCGGTGTTAAAACTAATGTAATCTTCTTCGACAGAAACGGTTCGACATCCGACATCTTTTACTATGAGGTGAACCCACCTTCCAAGCTTACTAAAAACAAGCCGATCCAGTATGACCACTTCAAAGAGTTCCTAGATGTATGGCAAGACAGAACACTCACCGACAACTCCTGGATCGTCAATGTCAATGACATTAAAGAGTTTGATATATCGGCTAAAAACCCCAATAAAAATGAAACGATAGAACATAAATCGCCTATCGAATTAGTAGAAAACATTAAACTCAATAACATCGAGATAAATGACTTGATGGATGAGATAGAAGTGCTCCTTGTCGGTAAGGACATCGATGCGTAATATCCGCGAAACGTTACAGACCTTTTTGGAATTTGAAGAGAAACAGCATCATCGGTTTAACTCATGGCGTCACTGTTACAATCATTTTCAAAATGAGTATTTTAAGGAAAACAGTTCCGACGAAACAGCGGCACTTCACTTAGGCTTTTACTTAGCAAGCTGGGGAATGTATAGGGGCTCTACTTTCTTACTACAAAATGATTATACAGTTCATCTTAGTGTTGTACAGATATTAAAAAAACATTATCTTGCAACTGCAAACTTTGATTACGCAGCGATGAGAAGTATTGCAGATGAAATTACGCAGCATTATGAAACACATGCAAACAAAAACGCGAAAGAAAATCGTACCGCTTCTAAAACATTAATTACCAAAATACTCCTGGGAACACTAGGGTGTATTCCCGCTTACGACAGATATTTTATCGATGGTTTATTACTTCAGAATAAAGCGGATAAAAGTAATAAACTTATAAAAAAATTCAATCAAGCCAGCATAGAGGCATTGAACAATTTTTATCAAGAAAACCAGTCAGAGTTTGAACCTTTTGAAGACAAGTATCCTAAGATGAAATTACTAGATATGTACTTTTGGAAAGTTGGATTTGACCGTGGGTGAGTTGTATGAACTCCCTGATGGGTGGGAGTGGAAACAAATTTCTGATGTACTAAGTGATATTAAAACTGGTACTACTCCTCCAAAAAAAGAACAAAAATATTATGATAATGCAACAATTAGCTGGTTGTCTCCATCTGATTTTGGAGAACATAAAGAGTTGTCAAACTCAAAAAATAAAATAAATCAGATTGCGATAACGGATAAAAAAGCAAAAATTTATCAACCTAATAGTTTATTATTAGTAGCAATAGGTGCTACGGTTGGAAAAATTGGTATTATTAGAAGTGAAGCTTCATCTAATCAACAGATTACAGCTATGATGTTTAAAAATAATATTGATGTAGATTTTTCATATTATTGGTTTGTTCGAATGAAACAAAAGATTATTGACAGTTCGTCAGCAGCTACATTACCAATTATAAATCAAACTGGAATTAAATCTTTACCTTTTCCGCTCCCTCCACTTCCAGAACAACAAAGAATAGTTTCTAAATTGGATTTGCTTTTTAAAAAAATAGACAGATCAATAGCCCTGCATCAAAAAAACATGGATGAAGCGGATCTGTTTATGGGAAGTGTTTTGAATAATGTTTTTGGAGAGCTGGAAGAGAAGTATCCATTAAAATCTATTGGAAGTTTTTCAAAAGTTGGAACGGGAGTAACTCCATTAAAAAGCAGAAATGATTTTTATGAAAATGGAAATAAAAACTGGATAACGAGTAAAGCCACTAATAATGATTATGTATATGAAGCCGAACACTTAATTACTGAAATTGCTTTGAATGAATGTAGATTAAAAATTAATCCAATTGGTACTATTGTTGTTGCATTATATGGACAAGGTAAAACTAGAGGACAGGTATCAGAGCTAATGATTGAAACAGCCACAAATCAAGCATTAGCAACAATTTTAGTTGATGCAAATCAATCAATCAATACTTATTTGAAATATTTTTTAAAGAAATCGTATATAGATATTAGAGAAAAAGCAAGTGGAGGAACACAACCTAATCTTAATTTATCTATAATTAAAAATATTGAATTACCACTCCCACCTCTTACAATCCAACAAAAAGTAGTTAAATACTTGGATGAAATTTCAAAAAAAATAGAAAAAATTAAATCCGTTCAAAAAGAAAAAATGGCTAGTCTTACAGCATTAAAGGCTTCTATTTTGGATAGAGCATTTAAAGGAGAATTATAATGGCTGATAAAAATTGCGAAGAGCTCGCAAAAATGGTAGAAGAGAATGACAAAATAAAATTTTTAAATGAAGTTATTCACAACAAAGAACTTGAGTGTGAACTCACTAAATTAAGAGAACAACTAGAAGAGCAAAAAAACACAACAAAAAAGTGGCCTAAAATAGTATGCGCCATCACATGGATAATAATAGGAATTAGTATTCTTTTGTATATTTATAATATGTATGTAAACAATCAACGAATGTCCAGCCAAATTAATGAACTAACTACAAAACAAGTTCAACATACAAAAGACTGTAACTACACAACACCATGAATAATAAAACCATAATTCACTGGTGCTTAACTCCAGTCATTTTGCCAACTCCAGAAAGTCATGACTGTTCCGTCAACAGTTGTCAGTTCAACGCTTTTTTAAACTTACAACAACCATTGCCTAAATTTATACTAAACGATGACAATGGCGATACGTACTGTCTATTTCACACACCTAAAGAGCTCCAGAAAAAACTTAGTACAGATGATGAAGAACGCCAACAGGCTCTACTTGAAGCCTATGTCACGTTCTGTTATTTACATGATATGGACATAGATTTTTCGGGTGTAGTGTTACATGACTTTAAATTCCCAACCGAAGATCGAAAATATAAAAAAGTTAATTTTAGTAGAGCCTATTTTATCGGTTATCCTAACTTTGATGGTCTTCATTGTGAGGAATTAATTTTAGTTGATTGTATTTTTGAAAGAGGCTCCCGGTTCAAAAATGTACAAATAGAAAAACTGAGTTTTAAACCTACAAAAGTTAAAGAAGCTGTTGTTTTTGAAACGGGTGGATACATCGATAAACAGACCGGACTACTCATCCAAAACAACAACGCTTATATTAAAGAAGTAACAGTTTTTAAAAACCATGTCGAGGGAGACGGAAAAGTTTTTTTTGTAGGTTGTAATTTTGAAGAAGCCAACTTTACAAATGGAATGTTAGACAGTTTAGTATTTCAAACATGTAATCTAAAAAATGCACACTTTCTAAACTCTAAAATTGATGAAACAGAATTTAGAAACTGTAGTTTTACTGAAAACTATGAACGACCTTTTTTTACGGAGATTCAAGGACGTACAGAAAAATACACAAATTTATTAGGTGGTATAGCTATTTTTCTTGCAGTCCCGTTCTTTTGGTATACTGGTTTATATGAATTTCTTAATACAGGTCTTATCAATACTTACTTGAGTATTCTTGTAGTTCTAGTAATATGGCCTGCACTAGCATTTATAGCGGCTCCAATCAATTTGTTCTTATATATTTTTAACAAATATATTAATAGACATATAAACAATCCTGTTGAACTAAATAAAATCCAAGCAGGTTATCATATTGCAATTGCAGATGAATTCAAGCTTTATAAAGAGTTATCATATTTAGGAAAAATGTCTCATAACGACCCTTCATTTGAAAAGAAAAAAGATCAAATAAAAAAATCTTTACATGCCCTAACAGCTGCCTATCTGCATTTAACAAAAAATTTCGAAAATACCAAAGATATTCAAACAGCTGGAAACTTTTTTTATTCCCTCCGCTATACTCAAATTGTTTCAGGGCAGCGCGATATCATCGAAATGTCGATATTGTATTTCCATTATGCTGTTAATGGTTTTGGAGAGAGGTTTATTAGACCCTTAATCTGGTTTATGTTGACATTATTCATCGTTAGTATTTCACTAAAACCAAATACACACTATATTCCAACGGAAAATACCCCATATTTTTTATTGCAAGGCTATAAAGAAGATGTGTCATCTTTCAAATATACTACTGGTAATACTAAAGCAATTGCTTCTGTAATGTTAGAGACAAATAGTACACTCTTCAATAAAAAAATCAACCACCTGTCAATTAATATACCACAATTTGACGAAAGCAATCATATCATTCCTATATATTATAGTCTTGCAGGCGTCGTTTCTTTTTTTACACCAGAAAGCAAAAAATGGTTTCAAAACAAGACACCTACTGCAAGCAATCTTCAGTTTATGGAAGGAATTTTTTCTTGGTTTTTTCTTGGTGCATTTATATTAGCAATCCGAAACCGCATTAGAAGACAATAACAATGGAGGAACTAGAAAAGCTTTTATGGCTTCTTGTCGGTGCAGCTATTTCCTACGTTTTACAACGTCTGCACGTTAGAAACAGTGCCAAAGAGACCTTTGCGAGAGAGCAGTTAAAAGAACTCTACATTCCCCTTGACACCATCATGAACGAAGAGTTTTTAATGAATATCGAAAACAGCGATAACCCTGCGAAACGGTATGACTACGCTTATGCACTCATAGAGCTAATCACTAAAAAGAGTTTTTACGCCTCACATAAGTTGAAAGTGGCAGTTCACTTACTTCGTCACCATATTAAAGTGGAAAACAAAGTGTATGGTCACTATAAAAAGCTTGATGGTGATGACAGAAAAGCAGCTGTCTGGACATTTAAGGAAGAAGAGAACGAAACAGAACTTGATAACTTTATACGCATTATCTACGATGACCTCGAACAACTAAAACTAGGTAAGCCATTACAAACACACTACAAAGAGTAGCTACTTTTGTCTCATCAGGAAAACTTTACTTCAAAATGAAGTAATGTTATTCACATTAGTTTTCATTGGACTGCGATAAAACGGCACCCGTTTTTTTTCGGAGATTAACACGTCTCCCCACTGCAGGGGATGCGGATCGTAAAGAGGGCTCCGGTTTTGTCGTTTTTCACTGAGATGGAGCCGTTGAATTTCTGCTCGATGATCTGCTTGGTCATGTAGAGCCCCAGCCCGGTTCCCTGGCTTTTGTGCCTGGTCGTAAAATAGGGGTCGAAGATCTTGTCGATGATGGTTTCGTCGATGCCGCCGCCGTTGTCACTTATTTCGATGACATAGTCCGGACCGTCGATGAACCCCCGGCTTTTAATGACACCCCCTTCTACCCTGTTCGTCTTTATGGCGTTGGCCGCATTTGAATAGATGTTAATGAGCGCCTGCTTGAGGTTGTTCAGATAACCGCTGACCAGTACATCTTTTAAGTCGGTCTCGTAACGGATATTCTTGCCCATGATCGTGCTTTCGACGAGGATCTGCAGTGATTTTTCGACGTCGTGCATGTAGAACGAGTTGTGCTCGTCATCTTCCTGGTAGTAAAAGCGGAAATCGTCGATGGTGTCGGAGAGGTACTGGATGATCTCGCTGCATTGGGTCTGGAATGTCTCAAAGTCAGGCGTACTCCCTCCGCTTTTTTCCATCATCCTCTTGAGCGTCATGTCGGTCAGCAGCAGCCCGAGGGTGTTGAGCGGCTGGCGCCATTGGTGGGCGATGTTGCTTATCATCTCCCCCATGGCGGCGAACTTGTTCTGCTGGTAGAGCATGTTGTCCTTTTGGCGGCTCGCTTC
>NZ_JBFFOH010000066.1:0-12220 GCF_041562805.1 Sulfurovum sp.
TGATCAAATCACACTAAAATTTATTTCCCTATGGCCAAAGCATACAGTACCATCTCATCGTTCTCTACAAATTCATTGACCTCATCATCATAATAGGCACCGATTCCAGAACACCCTATCCCCAGATAGAGGGAAGCCACATAAAGTCTGTGTCCTATGATCCCAGCTTTTTGGTACAGTGCCTGATAATTTTTTGCTTTGGAAGTCAAGAAAAAGGCTACTGCACCTTGCATAGAAAGGCTATACTGTTCTAAACTCAAATACCCTGCTTTTTTGCCAAAGTCGCCATACTTCATGTATTTACCCTCTTTATAGAGTCCCAACGGCATATTGATCACTCTGTTTATGACAACATACACAGAGACATCTTCATCACAATCACTCAGTATAGGCTGATGTATGGCTTCCATAAGGTAATTGAACTGCCCTTTGGTGATGGCACCTTCCTCGAAACCTCTTTGTGACCTTCGGGTAAAAAGTGTTTCTTTAAGTTTCTCAGCTTGATAGGTGAACTTTGGCGCCTTTACCTCCCGTTTGCACTCTTCCATCTGCATCGTTTCATTGTACGCCTGTTCTATTAGAGGGTTAGACTCAAAAGTCCTGCTTCCATCGACATAGGGGAGAGCAAACTCTATGGCAGAGATTTCCTGATCTTGTATCGGTACTGCCATAGAGCACCCAGACAACATCCATTCTCTTCCTTCAAAACCGAACATACGGTTCAACTTTTCTCTGTCTATATTGTAAAGCATTTGTGCAGCATGTGGTTTGAGTAATGCCGAAGCTTCTATGCTACCCAAAAGATGCCCCCCGTCTAAAAGACAATACCTGAACGCCCGGTTCTTGTATTTCCATGAAGAACGATAATACACTGCGGAAACCAGAAAGAGATATCCTTTCATAGCGATTTTGTAGCCTAGATACGGTTCGATACCTTCATCCTCTGTAATGGCTTGCAGTAGTGTCAAAGAGGAAGAGCTCACTTCATAATGATACACTCCGTCGTCTACACCTTCTACACCTCGCGCTTGAAAATAAAGTTCGTTAGGATACAGTGCTCCTGCAGAAGGGTTAATACGCAGATAATACTCTCCACTTGGATAGCTTTTCTTTGCAGTCAACCCTGCAATATAATAAAGAAAATCATCTTCTGCTTTGTCCAGATCCAATTTTCGTTTTTCATAACTGTCAGGATAGTTTTTATAAGTACTGGGCTGATCTTCCCAGGAAAGTCTGTTGGGATTGGTTCGTACAGAGTTGTAAGAATGTTTTGTTGTACTATGGTACCAGAACATCAAAGACCTCTGCATGTTTTAATTTCAAAGATTCTATCTTTTGGCCGGCTTGATTAAAGAGCTCTGCATGTTCGATACTGTCTGTACACAAATGCTTATATCTTTCATAGGAAGCAATAACCCGCTGTGCTTTGTCTTTTACATTCTTTCTATCGCGCTTGATATGTTCAAACGTGATGGCTCCATTGATAAACCCTTTTACAAGATTCTTCAGAGAATGATTACTGAGTCTTAAAGGATGCCATGCCTCTTCCAAAACTTCATGCGCTTCAAAATATTCTTCTTTATCTAAAAGGTTAAGATACTCTTTCAATGCACCTTCTAGATCATCATTCATTGTTAACATATTATTTCACCATGTTTTCTATTTGTTTTATCAAAGCTGTTATGTTTGTATCGTACGCAAAACAGCTGCTGATTCTACAGGCAAGATACTTATCACTCTCTTCGGATTTGCTTAAAACAAAAGGATACTGCATGACTTCTATCTCTTTTCTGCTTTTTTGCAACTTTTTGGTCTTAGATTTAATGATGACATCTCCCAATTTGAGACGTAAAAAAGTATGAAGAAGTTTGGGTGCTTTGGCAGGTGTTCTTTTCAACACTCCTCCAGCATTTTCAATGGTTTCTTTAACCACATCAATATAAGAAAGTTCTTCAGTGAGGCTGGCTACCCTTACCAAGTTCTCCAACATGACACTCAATGCAGAAGTATAATACCTGTCATCAAAATCAGCTTCAGCTTCTATGCCGTCATCACTCAAGTACCATCGTTTCTCTCTATAAAACTTGACTATGGCTTCATTGGCCAAATCTTGTAGTTCTATAAGGTACTTTTTATTGTATGTACTTTCATACCCTTCTATCATAGCATCGATTAAAAAAGCATAGTCTTCAAGTAAACCTTCTTGTTTGGGTTCTGTACCTGAAAGCGTTTGATGATACAGTCTGTCTCTTGTTCTCATCATTTTCAAAAGTGCTTCTAAGCGTTGCTCAGCCAATGTAAGATAGTGGCTATCAAGCGTGGAAGCTACAAAAAGTGCTTTGATCATCATTGCATTCCATGCTGTGATAATTTTGTTATCTACAAAAGGAAAGGTTCTTTTACTGCTTACTTCTCTTAAATATGTTTTGACCTGCTCTAAGCTCACAGGTACGGTGTCACTGGTGATATGCGTATGAGAAAGATCCCCATCGATATTCCCATCTTCTTCTATGCCTAAGTATGCCAAAACTTCTTCTACTTCTTCAAGATTCAAGCCCTGTGCCAACAGATCCTTCTTTACTTCCACATATTCATAGATAAAATACCCGCCCTCTTCTCCTTCACTGTCAGCATCACTGGCGGAAAGGTACACACCCTCTTTCATAAAATTCGTTTCCATTTGGGCAATGCTTTCATCCACTACATTTTTATAAAGAGGATCAGCTTTAAGTGCATACATACTTACATACAGAGGTATGAGTTCAGCATTGGTGTAAAGCATCTTTTCAAAATGGGGGCTCTGCCACTCTTTGTCTGTGGTATAACGGAAAAACCCTCCTCCTATCTGATCATAAATACCACCTTGTGCCATTTTTCTAAGTGTCTTCTCGGACATATCTAATGCTTTTTTGTTACCATTTAATTTATAAATATCTATCAAAAGTGCTATTTTAGACGCTTCAGGAAACTTTGGTCTTGAAGAAAAACCTCCATTCTCTTGATCAAATTCTGCAGAAATTTCCTCTACAACTTTATCCATTACATTTAAGCTCAACTTCTGTTTTAAATTTTCTTTTCTATTTCCCCTTATCTCTGCTTGTGTATGTTTCGCTACAAGTTCTTGCAACTGTTTTGTATTCTCTGCTTGCAGTTTGCTTAAGGAAGGAAGCATGTTCATCATTCCTATGGAACCATAACCCTCTTCTATGGGAATGTAGGTAGCCAAATGAAATACTTCTGCTTCAGGAGACATAAAAACACTTAACGGCCATCCTCCCCTCTCTCCATGTACAGACATATAAAACTTCTGATACTTTTTGTCCAATTGAGGGAACTCTTCTCTATCTACCTTGATAGACACATAGCTATCATTCAACAGTTTTGCGACAGTATCATCCGTAAAACTCTCCTCTTCCATCACATGACACCAGTGACAAGTACTGTAGCCTATGGAGAGAAAAATAAGTTTGTTTTCTTTTTTAGCTTTAGCGAAAGCTTCTGCCCCCCAAGGATACCAGTTGACAGGATTATATGCATGTTGCTGAAGATAGGGAGAGCTTTCGTGTATGAGTGCATTGGTATGATTATGTTCAGCATGTATGAAAGTTAAAAGTGCCAACCAAAAAATTATATTTCTCATCTTGTCTCATTTCCTGTATAATAATCTCAATATACCATAAAGTAGCCACAAATGACGAGAATTAAAATTCAGTACAGGGAGGCACTAAATGCCGAGTTTTACAGAAGAAGAAAAAAGTAATATTAAAGAGAAGATAGAGCAAGATCTCATAACACTTAAAGAACAAATAGCCATACTCGAAGAAAAAGTAAAACCCATTGCTCCGGACTGTTCGTTGGGAAGACTCACCCGTCTGGAAGCCATGGGGGAACAACATGTCAACAACAAAATACTGGATGAATCAAAATTACGTCTATCAAGGCTCACCAATGCACTGTTACGGGTAGATAAGCCTATGTTCGGTATTTGCATAGAGTGTGAAGAAACGATCGGTATGGGACGTATGAGCATACGTCCTGAGAGTGTAAGATGTGTGGAGTGTGCCAGTAACCTATAAACGTTATCAGAAAAGACACTTTTTGAACAAAGTCCTAAAAGCTACGCTTGTCGCAGAGCCTACTTCTGAAGTAGGCTCTCGCAACTAGTTGCTCTTTACTACTTTACAATATCAGAGACTATAGACTTTCTATATTTCCCACTACTTTACCTACGATACTTACGACATCTGGTGTCAGGACCTCTGGGGGATACGCTTTATTATCGGAAATTAATTCTACCATCCCATCTGCTCTTTGACGAATACGTTTGATGAATAAGCCCCCAGTTGTTGAAGCAATGAAAACACCATCTTTATTTATGTTCGTCTGACTTCTGTCTACAAAGACGATAGATCCATCTTGAAGTGTTGGTTCCATAGACTCACCATCTACATGAATAGCTTCAAGCTCTGTGTTTCCCATACCAACCATATTATGCATAATCTTCTCATCCAGCGTTATAGTTTCAAAGTCTTCGTCAAAACCATAAGCACCCCCACCTGCACTTGCACGGATATCTGAAAAATAGCGTACTTGAAAGAACTTCTCTGTCTCCGCTTTAAGCATATCAACTGCTTGATCAAAAAAGAGCCAGTTCACAGAGATCTTCTTTAGTGCACAAAACTCCAATATCTCTTCATAAGGGATAGAGTTTCTTTTTTTCATCGTTGCAAACGTTGCCTGAGGGATGTTCAGTGCAGTTGCCACATCTTTATCAAATACTTTTCTTCCTATAGCACTCTCAGAGAGTACATCTTTTAACTTTTCTATAATTTCAGTAAGTATTACCATTTTATCTCCTTTTTTATTTATTATATGACAAATTATAGGGTATATTTCTTAAAAGTATGACAATTTGACATATTTTTTATATATTTTGCATTTTATTTGTACAATTTGACATATTTAAAATGAAAAGGATTTAAAATGGATTTTAAAAGAAATAGAAACTTACTTAATCAAGCAATGAACTCAGGATGTAAAACAGTAGCAGAGCTTGCACTTTTTCTAAAGATACAAGCAAAAGTGGCAGCTTAGTCGAGTAAAAGTACCGTTACTTCATCGCCTATTTCTTTAGAAGTATCATCTTCTGAAGTGGCAAGCAGGGCAACATTCCCCAACATATTGGTAAGGATGGCAGAAGATCCTACTTTTTTGTCTTTAAAGTCAACATAGTATTCACCCTGAAGAAGGGTTACATTACAAGCAGTAAACTCAGCTTTTTTAGCACGTTTTATAAATGCTTCTGCTAGTTTAGCTTTAACTTGACGTAAAGACGATTTACCTTGTTGAAGTTTTTCGATCAGAGGTACAACATAAAGCAATGCTGTCACTGTAGACGAGTAAGCAAAACCAGGGAGCCCGATGATAAATTTATCATCTTTTCGTGCTACCATGATATGCTGCCCAGGTTTCACACGTACACCCTTGAAGACTACATCACAACCAAGTTCATAGATAACATCTTTTACAAAGTCAAAATCACCGACACTCACACCACCTGTGGTCACAACAATATCACTTTTCTCTAGAGCATCTGAGATAGCCGTAGTGATAGTCGCTTTATCATCTTTGATGCACCCAAGTTGCATAGGTAGTCCATCATACTTATTGACGATCGCTTCTAGTATATAATTATTAGAACTTCTTATCTGGGAATCATTGGTTTGTTCTTCACCTAATTCCAATAATTCCGTACCTGTTGATATGATAGCCACTGTTGGCTTCTCGTAGACAAGTACATTGGCTATGTTCAAACTGGCCATTACACCTATTTGAGGAAAGTCAATTTTCGTCCCCTTGGGAATAAGCATTTGTCCTTTTGCATAGTTCTCCCCTACTTCACGTACAGAAAACCCTTGAGGGACCTCTTCTTTGATGATAATCTCATCACCATCCACTTCTACATTTTCTATAGGTATAAGCGTATCTGCTCCATGAGGCATAAGTGAACCTGTAAAGGTTTTGATACAAGTACCGCCTATGACCTCTTCTTTTAATGCAGACCCCGCAGGGTTGATGCTTCCTACCTTGAGCGTGCCTAAAGTCATATCTTCATGGATAATCGCATAGCCATCCATAGCAGATGTAGGGAACTCCGGAGAGTTATGATCTGCTATCACATCTTCAGCCAATACATACCCTAAGGCATCCACCAAATAAAGTTTTTTTGTTTTGTACGTGTTTATCTCAATATTTTGTATCATCTCGATTGATTCATCAAAGTGCATAAATGCCATTATCATTGTTCCTTCATTATTATGCCAATAGTCCAGAGCCATTCATCGGAGTGCTTCTGTCTGCTGCATAAATACGTTCGCCATTCTTCACATCATACTTCCAGATAGGTGCATTGGCTTTAAAGTCTTCTACAAATTCATCTATGAGTTCTAGTGCCACTCTGCGTTTAGGCGAGAAAACAGCAGAAACATACGAAGAGGTATGTACAGGAACATCCCCTATAGAGTGCGCCATTTTTACCACTGCCCCTAGAGCTGCAGCTTTCTCTTGCCACGTATCAAACCATTTTTGCAGCACAGGTTCATAGATATCAAAACTAAGTGCTTCTATATCATCCTCCGCACGTATCGTCCCCACAAAAGGAATATATGCACCATAGTTTGACTCTGCCTGCTCATCAAGCCAACGACCGAATATCTCTTTGGTATTTAGCGGACCATTGTAAAGTTCCACTCTTTATCCACCGCACACAGGAGGCAAGATAGAGATTCTATCACCATCTTGGAGTACTGTTGTCAGATCATTTACCATTGTATCATTCAATGCTACGGCACATTTGTCCAACCATTGTGCTAAACTACTGTCTTCTTTAAGCTGTACAGAGACGTCTGCCAACGTCTCTGCTTCCATCTCCACCGGCACTGTACCGATAGGACCTAAAAACTCTACTTTTACCATGAGAAAGCTCCTCTTCATTAAGTATGAGTCCTTTTATTTAAAAGGACTTGTGTTAGTGTCATTTGACAGGCTTTTCCCGAAAAATGGCCTATAATAGTAACGCGATTATAAATCTTGTTTGGTATAATTACGCTTAAACAGGATTTCGGGAGGAGCTTATACAGTGTTATTTGGGTCTATTAGCTATCTTAATCTTCTACCTTTTCAAGTCTTTCTCAAACGCTATATTTCCAATAACGCATCACAAATGACGTTTCGTTACAAGCGTGCTGTCCCTTCACAGATCAACAAAGCCCTTCAAAGAAGAGAAGTCCATGCCGCCTTCATCTCTTCTGTTACCTCAGCTAAATGTAAATGTACAGACCTTGGTATCATAGCAGATCAAAAAGTCTATAGTGTTTTACTCTTGGAAGGGGAAAATGAGATCGATCCGGCATCAGCTACTTCCAATCAACTTGCACGTGTGTTAGAACTTCAGGGGAAAGTACTTATAGGAGATGCCGCACTCAAACATTATTTCAATGAAGGCACAGGCATTGACTTGGCAGAAGCCTGGTACAAAGAGACGGGTCTTCCTTTTGTCTTTGCCAGACTCTGCTATAACAAGCACGAACAGGCTATTCAAAAATTGGCTCGTACCTTTGCACAAACCAAAGTAAAGATCCCTCAATATATCCTGAAAAAAGAAGCAAAAAAAAGAGGTATAACACCAAAGCAACTTACTTGGTATTTGGGTCATATACGTTATAAAATGGATGATAAAGCGAAGAAATCTTTGAAGTTGTTTCTAAATAAAAGTAGACGTTTATAGGGTTTTTTTCCTATAAACTATTCTATCGTTGCAATTGCTTTTTCGATTCGTGACACTGTTTCATCCAGACCTAAAATAGCCATGATCTCATCAAGTCCGGACCCTGTCATCGAACCCAGAAGACTCACACGAAGAGGCATACCAATTTTCCCAAAACCTATCTCTTTGGTTTCAACCAGTTTTTCCATCACTTCATGATAATCACAAGGGAGATGCAGTATTTTATCCCAATCTTTAAGCATTAAAGCAAAATCACTCAAGATCTCTTTTGCTTCTCCTTTAAAGGCTTTTTTCGAAGATTTTTCATCATACTGGACAGGTGGAGTAAGGATAATATTGATCTGTTCTGCAAGATCTACCAACGTTTTCCCTCTCTCTTTAGTCGCATCAAGAAGCAACTCTAACTTATCATGTTCATGTATATCCACACCGAACTCTTTAAGAAGTGTCGCAAGCTCATCATTTGGTGTATTTTTAATGTAATGTGCATTCAGCCAAAGTAGCTTATCCAGGTTATAGTTGGATGAACTTTTATTAATATTCTTAGGATCAAAAAGTGCTATCATCTCTTCAAGGCTAAAGATCTCCTGGTCTCCATGACTCCAACCAAGACGTACTAAGAAGTTTAACAGCGCTTGCGGCAAATATCCCATAGTCTTATAATCCATTACATCTGTAGCACCATCCCTTTTGGAGAGTTTTTTGCCCTGCTCATTGTTTATCATTGCCACATGGTTAAAGTTTGGAAGATCAAACCCAAGTGCATTGTACACTACGATCTGTTTAGGTGTATTATAGAGGTGGTCATCTCCGCGGATCACATCTGTCAATCCCATAAGTGCATCATCTATAGCAACAACAAAGTTATACGTTGGTGCACCATCTGCTCTAGCGATGACAAAATCATCTACTTCAGATGCGGCAATGTTCATCTCACCTTTCACTCCATCGACAAAACGTATAGTCCCCTCTTGTGGTGCTTTAATACGAATAACCGGCTCCACACCTTCTGGTGGTGTACCTGTAAAGTCACGGTAACGTCCATCATAACGTGTACGCTCTTTTTTAGCCATCTGTTCTTCTCTAAGGGCAGCAAGTTCATCTTTGCTCATATAACATTTATATGCTTTACCCTCTTCGAGAAGCTGATCAATGTATGTTTTATAAAGGTCAAATCTTTTGGACTGGTAGACTACTTCACCATCATGACTCATCCCTACCCATTCAAAAGCTTTGAGTATCGCTTCCGTTGCTTCTTCAGAATTACGAGCCATATCTGTATCTTCTATACGAAGTAGAAATTTACCTTTGTTATGCTGTGCAGTAAGCCAGGAGAAGAGTGCTGTTCTGAGTCCACCAATATGAAGATAACCGGTAGGTGAAGGTGCGAAACGTGTAACTGTCATGATAATACCTTAAATAGAGTCTAAAAATAAATTAGTGAATTGTAGCGAAAATGTGGTTAAAGGGGATTTTGTACCAGGAGTTATAATAGAAGAGCCGAAGCTCTTCAAGGGTTTAACTTTTCTTTTTATCTGTAACTTTTGTTTTACTCTGAGTTACTTTTTTTTCCTTAGAAGAAGACTTCACATCGTTTTTTACATTTTTTGCAGTCTGCTCACCGATACCATCAACCCGTTGAAAATCTTCAAACGATTTAAATTTCTCTTTTTTTCTTTCTTTTATAATGGCATCCGCCTTCGCATTACCGATACCGTTGATCTCCATAAGCTCTGCTTTTGAAGCTCCATTGAGCTGATTTAAACTCATACCAAATAGTGATGATGTGGCGAGAACCAAACATCCTATAATTACTTTCTTTAACATCCTTGTCCTTTAGATAATTAATTTTTTGTTATTTATAAAATAACGAAATGATTATACTAAAGTAATCTTATAGACTTTGTAGATATTAAGCTATATCTATAATAATCTTAATGTGAACGTGGATAAGATTATGTATCCTATAGTATAATACTCTAAAAACTAAAGTATTTGTATATGATATCTCTATTTGTTTATCCATTTTTAATATCTCTATTCACACTTATGGCGATCATATACTTCAGTCATAAACATGATCTCTTTATTGATGATGCGGAGCATAGCAAGCCTCAAAATTATCATAGCGTTTCAACCCCTAGAGCCGGGGGGTTAGGTATCATACTAGGGATGTTTTTTATCACAATTTTCCCTCTTGGATTGAACTTTATTCTCCCCATTACACTTGCATTTTTTTCTGGTATTTTTGAAGATTTCAATAACTCTTTAAGTGCCAGACGTCGTCTCTTTTTGCAAATCCTCGCAGCACTGAGTGCCATTTGGCTCACAGGTTCTGTGGTGACCTATTTGGGCCTTGGCATAAGTATACCCTATTGGGCAGGAGTGATATTTAGTCTGTTTGCCATTGTCGGGATGATGAATGCAGTCAATATTATTGATGGATTCAACGGCCTGGCTTCAGGGATCATACTGCTTATACTTCTCTCTTTTGCCATCACTTCTTACGAACAGAATAATATGGAGATACTTACGATAGTACTTAGTACTGCAGGTGCAACTTTAGGATTTTTCACACTTAATTTTCCGAAAGGTAAAATATTTTTAGGCGATGGAGGCGCATATCTACTAGGCTTTATCGTTGCCATTATCGGTATATTTTTGGCAAGCAAGTATGAAAGCGTCAGTCCCTGGTATATTTTTTCTATATTTATCTACCCCGTTTGGGAAGTGCTATTTTCTATTATGAGAAAACTTTATATAGGGCTATCTCCAATGCAACCCGACGCCTATCATTTCCACATGCTTGTATATAGACAGATCACTCACAGTAACCCCTTAACAGCGCTATTCATTATAGGGTCAACGCTTCCGTTTATGACAGTATCAACCATTTTTCCAAATAAATCAACAACAAATATTGCCATATCATGCTGTTTTATACTCTACTATTCAATCCTCTACTATTATCTTTACAAAAAAGATACACGCAAGATCTGATCTTTTAATGCACTATTTTTTAAGTTTATAGATTTTACTATACGGTGAGGATACAACCAGTTCAAAAAGGTTTTTATCATACTTCTCCAGTATGAACATTTGTACATACATTGAGTCAAACGTTTCCCTATCCATCACAATAAACTTTCCATAACTCTTCATATACACAATTGCATACTCACCATCAGGATGATACAGCCGCGACTGCAATTGAGGTGACCCCTCTATGGTATTTTGAGTTACAATAAAATACTTCACAGGTTTGACTTGTTTCCCTAAAGTAATCTCACCTTTTTTAGCATCGAAAGTAATACCATTGGAAAAAGTGATCATTCCATCTTTATTGCCCACTGCAGAGGTAGGATAAAATGAAATCTTTCTCTCTGCTCTTCCTGTCATTAAGTCTAAATTTCCAAAGACTGCCACTGTAGGAAAAATATTTAACATACGGTAAGGAAGATAAAGATAGATATCTCTAGTTTTTTCAGGAAGTTTATATGCCCCATCTTCTAGCTCAGATAAAAGAATATTTGGATCGAGTTGATCTTTTTTCCCATTTTTAAACAGAGTATTCGCAATTATTGAATAGTTAGAATCTACATAAGTCTCCACTGCCAATCGACTTAGATTGGCAGCAAGATCAGAAGAAGAAGTTTGCATGATCTTAGAGATAAGAAAATTATCATTTTGATGTTTCCCTCCATCTATGATCGTATTTGTATTAGAGTAGAACCAGACAGGATAACCATAATCCCACCAAGTAAGAGTATAATCTTTATCGCTTGCAATTTCATTTAATGCATTAAGATCTTGTACTTCTGCTTTATTAAGTACTGTAGGTACTTTATATCCAATGACATGTGTAATATTTGGATAAAGCAATGCTCCCGTTGCAACTATTACAAGGGCATATTTGAGCCTCTTATTTTGCAAAAGATCACCTAGTGACCAAAAAAGATAAATCGCACTCATCGCAGCTATAGGTACAGCATACACTGTAAATCTAAGTCCTCCCCATAAAGCAAAAGCACCTATACCGATGAGAGGTAGCGCTAAGATAAATGCTCTATGCCTCACAACCAGCACAATATAACCCAGGAAAGAGAGGATAACCCCGATCTGCGAACCAGAAATGCGGTTAGCAAACATTTCAAAAGGGATTTTTCCTGCCTCTCTGATCGTTTGTTTCACGCCATAAAAATGCAAACCTTCACTCGCAGTACCTGTAGAAATATAGCCTGACACCTTGGCAAGGATCAAACCAAAGACATTACCAAAATACATAAACAACAAAAATAAAACACCTGAAACTAACATAAGTTTTTTCTGTTCTATCAATGAATTTTTCAACATAAAGTACAATCCAAATACCACTATAACTTTAATAATATATGACAAAGGTGCCATCAAAGGGAAAGGAGAAAGTGCTACAAA
>NZ_JBFFOH010000067.1:0-12190 GCF_041562805.1 Sulfurovum sp.
GAATGCTCTAAGTTTGTGAGGATTGTTTTGTGCAAATTTCTTAACAGCTTTAGCTGCTCTTCTGTCTGAGTTTCCTTCTCTAAGTACTGGGTTAACAGCTGAACCTAGACATGTGCTATATTTTGCCTGAATAGCTTTCTCTTCATCTGTAGTTGGGTTTTCAGGGTAGTTAGGAATATCATATCCTTGACCTTGAAGTTCAGCAATACAATCTTTAAGTTGTCCTACTGAAGCTGAAATGTTTGGAAGCTTAATGATGTTTCCATCTTCTTCTAAAACAACTTCTCCAAGCTTAGACAATTCATCTTCTGCTTTTCCCATAGCTGCAAGCACTCTACCTGCAAGTGAGATATCTTTCTCTACAACTTCTACGCCTGCTGCTTGTGTAAAAGCATTTACGATTGGCAGTAATGAATACGTAGCAAGTGCCGGCGCTTCATCAATTTTTGACCATATGATTTTTGGTAATTTTGACATGTTTGTTCCTTATTTTAATCAATTAAATGTAAATCGTCTAGAAACTACATTTTAGTAGCCTCCACCTAAATGTAATTCTTCTACATCTTTGTTGAACCAATTTTTCTGATTGCGAAAAACTTCAGGAATTATAATAAATTTACCGACCTTAATTCTTCACTATTTTTGGTATTATAATTATCATTTATTCTTTTATAAATTATCTATAATTGTTATTTTTATTATCTATATTTGTTTAAAAAATTATCTTTAAATTTAATACTATTATTATTTAAAGTGGGGTAGTATCAAATTATGAAACAAGAAACTTTAGATAAAAAAATAAAAATATCAAATGACTTAATGTTCTACTTCTATAAGTATATAGATACAGATATCAACATTGATGAGCTTGCAGATCATTTTAAGATCAATAAATTTTATATGCATAAGATCTTTAAAGAAGTATTTGGACGTAATATTTATGAAAGTATTAAGTCGATTCGTCTCCAAAAGGCTTCAAATCTTTTGTTGACAAATAAGTACTCCACTATTTCAGAGATAGCCAATGAGTGTGGATACAGCTCTCAAACCTCCTTCATTCGTGCATTTAAAGAACGTTTTTCCATGACACCCAATAGCTGGAGAAAAGGTGGATATAAACAATACTCACATAAAATTCTCTTACAATCGCCAACAGCAAAAGCTTCCACGGCTAACTTTGAACTCATACAGCCTCAAATTGTGAAAATTCCACAACAGACTGGATATTACATCCGTCATAGAGGCTATGGATATGATCAATCAAAGCTCACATGGCAAAAAATTCAAACCTGGGTTTATCAGAATGAGCTAAAGGACTATAAAGAGATGTCACTTTTTCATGATAATCCTACGATCACACCCTTAGATGAGTGTCACTATGTGGCGTGTGTAATACCCAATGATGAGAATGAAGTAAAAGATCAACGTTTGCCAAAATTCAATATCTCAGGTGGTGTCTATGCTAAGTTTGATCTGGAGGGGAAGAGAGGAGATTTGCTGAAGTTTATTCACTGGGTGTATCATGAATGGTTGCCAAAAAGTGACTATCAGACAACAACGAAACCACCTTATGCAATCTATCATAAAAACCATTATCTTAATGAAGATCAGGAGTTTTCGATCAGCTTTTATTTGTCGATCAGACTTTAGTTTACGTGGTTAAACCTATTAACCTATAATAGAGTTTGAATTTCGGACTAGACGGAAGAAAAAAGTAGGTATCTATGAATACCTATTGAAAAAGCAGGAAGAACACCTACAATAAAAAAGTAATCAAATTTGTCAAAAAAGGCAGGGAAGTCACTATAGGAGAAAACCTTATAAAGTTATATATTTTATAAGGTTTTTACAACAAAAGACTTTTGCTATACTTTAAATATTGAAATATCTTAATAAAAGGATATTTTGCTCCCTAAATAAGTTATTTCTTGCAATCGCAATAAGGATATGGATATGGATATGGATATGGATATGGATATTATCCGTAGGAAGCTTATTAGAAAAAGAACTTTGTTTTGTGATTGGTTTAATGAAAAAATAGAAACCTTATAAAATCTTCCATATGGATATCTTTTATAAGGTTTCCATCTAGGTAGATATACACGAACGATATTGGACTTCCAGACTAAATAGAAAGTGTAAACTGTTGTTTAAACATCCGGCCAGTCGCCTAGAGGCCATGGTTTTTCATCTGTATTGAAACCTATGTAGGAGACAAGCTGTTTTGTGTATTCTGCCAAACCCTCGGTAAAGTATAAGATCTTATCATTGGGTTCACCTGTCAACCAACTGTAAATATATTGGGTGATAGCAATGACAAAAAGGACCATTGATACGAACCTGGCTATGATCAGATATAAAAGTATATAAAGTGCTCTTGCTAATCCTGGTTTTTCCCGTTCGTTTGTTTCGATCTCTTCCATGATTATTCTCTCTTTTTAGTTTAATTATATCACACACAAAGATAAAAGTGAAAAAGTATGTCAAAATATCATAGTTAATCACAAAAAAAGGAATGCCATGAGACTCTTCATCGCTTCACCCGTCATCTTGGATGACTATGCTTCCATACAAGAGGATTTTAAAGACATCATTGAAGGGAAATGGATAGAAGAGGAAAACCTGCATTTGACCTGGATCTTTCTAGGTGATATCAAAGAGGTAACTCCTGTCATTGACAAACTCAAAGAGGTATCTGCGTTGGAGAATCAAACAGCTATAGAAGCATTAGGATATTTTGGGAGACCACCTAGAGTCTTTTTTTCCAAAAGTGAGGAGAAAGCTCTATACGACAAAGCCATGGAACTTAGAGATGCAGGTTTTGACCTCTACCGTTTCAAACCACACATTACACTATGCCGTATCAAAACCATCCATAACTACAAAGCCTACAAAGAGAAGCTCAAAACCTATCGTGAAAAAACATTGGGGATGATACTCCCACAGATCAATCTTTATGAGAGTACATTAAGCTCAAAAGGTGCTGAGTATACGTGTAAATACAAGATAGGTGTTTAACTTAGTACAACCACGATAGCTTCTTCAAGTGCCTCTTTTTCTATGCTTCGTACTTTTTCATCATAGGCTTCAAAATCCAAGCCCTCTTTCGCGATCTCTTTTTGCAAGATCACTTCTCCTCCGTCAAGCTCAGAAGTTACATAGTGTACGCTCACACCACCATGGGTATGTTCATCTTCATAACTTTTTTCTATGGCGTGAAGTCCTTTATGTCTGGGAAGTAAAGAGGGGTGTAAGTTGATACTTTTGATCTGTTCTGTAAAGGTAGGTGTCAAGATGCGCATAAAGCCTGCAAGTATTGTCAACTCGGGGTTATACTTCTGTAGTCGTTCAACCACCACAGCATCAAAGGCTTCGCGGCTTTTATAGGCTTTTGAATCAATGATCTCAAGAGGAATAGAGGCTTCTTTAGCGATCTTTATACCTTCGGCATTCGGGTTATTTGTCAAAGCAACGACAACCTCACACTCTTGTTGGTGTAAAGTATTGACAATATGGGAAAAGTTGCTTCCTTTACCACTGAAGAGTACGGCTATTTTTTTACGATTTGCCATTGAATGCTTCCCTACCTTGTATATGAATACTTATAATGGTCGCATTGTAGCGTTTTAGCCCTTAACCGTACACTCTAATTTTCCCACTTCTTCCACCAGATCCGTAGGTAACATCGCATAAGAAGAGCCCTCAAACTGTTCTGCTGCCATCACTAGGGCTAAAGAACCTTGAATGGCTGCATCAAGTGCAGTATACCCTTGTGCAAGCAGCGAAACGATCAAACCTGAAAGCACATCTCCACTGCCCCCTTTACTGAGTTTAGAACATCCTAATGCATTAATGTAAAGTCTCTCTTCTTGCATGATGAGTGTATTGGCACCTTTAAGAAGGAAGGTAATATGCGGATACTTGGCATTGAATTTTCGTACCATCTCAAATCGTTTGTTTTGTACCTGTGTTACGGTTAGTTGTTCCCCTGTTAGTATCTTCCACAGTACCACAAATTCTTTAGGGTGTGGGGTAATGACGATCTCTCTGTCTTTTTGTTCCAGTACAGATAAGATCTCTTTATTATAAAAGCTATCTGCATCCAATACTATAGGCAAATGGCTCTTGACAACATACTTCTGTATGAATTCACTCTCAAAGTGAACCCCCAGCCCCATACCTATGGCTAGAGCTGATGCATTATCCGGAACAACCGTTGTATGCATCAAGTACGGAGGCGGTGTGACTTTTTCATGTACCACCAATGTTGTAAGCCCAGCTCCAAATGTAGCAGCAGCCATCCCGGAGATAATACCTGCACCCTCTTTTTCTCCACAAAATACAGCAGCATGTCCAAAGCTTCCTTTATGCGTGGATTGCTGTGTCCTGCTTGGAAGTTTCAAATCTGATCTTTCGAGCAAGCATGTTTGACTTTGACCTTCGTAAAAAAGTGAACTCACACCAAGATCAACACGAAGCACCTCACCTACCACATCTTTACATGCATCTAAAAATAAAGCTTCTTTATATGCACCCATGCATATCGTCACATCTGCATGAAATGCTATAGGCATAAGCATGCCCGTCTCTCCTACCCCAGTAGGAATATCACAAGCGATCTTATGTGCTTTTATTGCATTGAGCTGATGCAAAATGTGTTGCGTATTTTCATCTAGGTTGCGATTTAGTCCTGCACCAAAAAGTGCATCCACCACCACATCTGCCTGGGTTAATGTATCTACCGTTTTAAGTCCTAAAAAACCGGCACGTTCGAGCTGTACTTTTGCCATCGCTGAATGTAATTCAAAAGGTATATAAAGCTTTATCTCATAATCACCATGAAGCTGACGTGCCAATGCAATACCATCTGCACCATTGTTCCCTGTACCCGCTACGATGAGTACCGAAGCACCTAAAGGAAAATGTTTACGAATATAATTAGACATCCCTGCTGAAGCATGCTCCATGAGGATATCTTCACTCAGTCCGTAGGTTTCATAACATCTTCGATCCAACGTATAACAGCTTTCAAATACTTTTTGCATTTCAACTCCTTCTACTCCTTCTATTTTATCACAAATTAATACTAACTCGATATAATCCCATTCATATTTATCTATCTTGGTCTAGAACCGGGAAATTTTGATAAGGAAGGGGGTGCTTTTCGATGCCAGGAATTATTTTAACACAACGTGACTCTTTTGATGACGCTTATAGAAAATTCAAAAGACAATGTGACAGAAACCTTATCGTGACAGAAGCTAGAGCTAGACAAAATCACGAAACTGAGACTGAAAAGAGAAAAAAAGAAAAGATTGCAACTCGCAAGAAAATCCTTAAAAAACTCTTCATGCTCAGAAGATACGAGTCTAGACTGTAATTTTTACAGCAGTAGGGCATTTCCCCTGCTACTCAACGCACTTTTAAACCCAAACTCCCACAAACTTTCCCTCAACTCATTACACATTATCTAACTTTTCGCTAAAATAATCTAATATTTTTTCGAAGGTTTTCTTATGACATTTACGACCACATTACAAAAAGACGCTATCAAGATCATGCTCCTGGGTTCTGGTGAACTTGGTAAAGAAGTTGCCATTGAGGCACAAAGACTTGGTATAGAAGTCATCGCTGTTGATAAATACGAGAATGCACCTGCACATCTTGTAGCAAATCGTTCGTATGCCATAGACATGCAAGACAAAGAAGCAGTACTAGCACTTATAGAAAAAGAGCAGCCTAGTTTTATCTTGCCGGAAGTTGAAGCCATTAGCATTGCAGCACTTTTTGAAGCAGAAGCCAAAGGTTTTCATGTGATCCCAAATGCTGAAGCAGTCAATAAAACAATGAACCGTAAGAATATCCGTGTGTTTGCAGCAGAAAAACTCGGACTTAAAACAAGTGGATATCAATTTGTCACTACGCTTGATGGACTTAAAGCAGCAGGTGATCGTATAGGTTTCCCATGTGTCATTAAACCGGTAATGAGTTCATCTGGTCATGGACAAAGTATAGCCAGAACAGCAGATGATATAGAAAGATCATGGGAGATCGCCAAAGAGGCTCGTGGTGATGCTTCAGAACTCATCGTAGAAGAGTTTGTACCTTTTGACTATGAGATCACCCTTCTCACTGTACGTAACGAAACAGGTACTACTTTTTGTGATGCCATCGGACATGTACAAAAAGACGGAGACTTCGTCCTTTCATGGCAGCCGATGCAAATGACTCCGGAAGCACTTCAAAAAGCACAAGAGATCGCAAAATCAGTAACTGATGGTCTCGGTGGTCGCGGTATCTTCGGTGTGGAGTTCTTTGTCAAAGATGACGAAGTCTACTTCTCAGAACTGAGCCCACGTCCTCATGACACAGGGATGGTGACACTGATCACACAAAGCCAGAGCCAGTTTGCCCTGCATGTAAGAGCAGTACTTGGACTACCACTGGACTACACTACTTACGGTTCAGGTGCATGTGGTGCATACAAAGCCAAAAATGAAAGCCATAACCCGACACTTGAAGTACCTGACAATGCCTTTACAAAAGACAGTTTTGTAAGGGTCTTTGGAAAACCGGACTCACATGCAGGCCGTCGTATGGCGGTAAGTCTTGTGCTGGACGAAGTAGAAGAAGCAAAAAGAAGAGCAACTGCTATAGTAGAGAGCATTTCAGATAACTAACAGGAGCATATATGCGTATTTTTTCTAGAGTTTTTTTACCCTTTTTATTACTTGTGTATATTGGTGTTGAGACCTATATGAAATTACAGCATACTTCTCTTTGTGGAGAGGTTGGGTGTAAACTTGCCGGAGAACTCCTTAAATTTGACCCTATCTATCTCAACTACTTTGGTTTCATAAGTGTACTTGCTTTATTTTTTCTAGGTTACCGTTCACTTAAAAGTACATTTTTTGAAACACTTTTTTTTATGCTACTTTATGCTGCCATAGCCTTTGAAGCCACCATACTTTCTTACCAGTTCATAGTCAATCCTGAAGCATGTCTCTTTTGTTTAGGAATTTTCTCTTCTTTGCTACTGATCACACTCTTTAACCATCTTAAAAACTTCCCTGTAGTTATTGTTGTCGTCCTTTCTATACTTTTAGGACTAAGTACCCTTGCCATTCCTCAAAATAGATCTTTTATCACAACTCCCGGCATCTATCTCATACAGTCTGATACCTGCGGTCATTGTAAAAAAGTAAAAGCGTATTTTGCAAAACAGCAGATAGACTATACTGCTATCTCGGCACAAAATGTAAATGCCAGAGGGTTTTTAAAGTTTGTTGACATTGCGACCATCCCTGTTCTTGTGATCAAAGACACATCTGGCATGACACTCTTGAAGGGTGACAAAAAGATCATCGCACATTTTGAAGCAAAGATACAGGATGAAGTACTTATACCAGAAGTCATTGCTCCACCGTCACAAAGCAGTAGTGTACTGGAGCTGTCTTCAGACTTCTTAGGAGCAGGGCAAGATGCCGGTTGTGCCATCACGATCACCGAAATCCCTTCATGTGAAGACAATAACACTATACCAACACCTCAAAATTAAGGAAAAATATGAACATTGTATTACTTGACGCTAAAACACTGGGTGACGACTTAGACATTCGTATTCTTGAATCTTTTGGCACACTTACCGTGTACCAGACGACATCCCCGGAGCAAGCACTTGAACGTATCCAGATAGCAGATATCGTTATCACAAACAAAGTAGTCATTTCCGCCAACATGATGGAAGAGACGCCAAGACTCAAACTGATCTGTATCGCTGCTACAGGTATGAATAATATTGATTTGGATGCTGCTAAATTTAAAGGCATAGAGGTCAAGAACGTTGCAGGGTATTCCACTAAAAGTGTTGTACAACATACTTTTGCGATGGGACTCTATCTACTGGAAAAAATGGCGTATTATGATGCTGTGGTCAAAGATGCTTCATGGAGTGAATCAGGGCTATTTACAGATGTAAGTCGTCCATTCTATGAGATCTCTGGAAAAAGATGGGGGATCATCGGCTTAGGTAATATAGGCCAGGAGGTCGCTAAAATTGCTACTGCTTTTGGAGCAGAAGTAAGTTATTATTCTACCAGTGGGAAGAATCTTCATCATGCCTACCCGCATCAGAGTTTAGAATTTATTCTCAGAGACTGTGATATCATTTCTATTCATGCTCCACTCAATGATGATACCTATAACCTCATCAATGAGAACAATCTACCCTATATGAAAGATAATGCAATTCTTTTAAACCTCGGACGAGGGGGTATCATCAATGAAACAGACTTGGCATTTGAACTTGACAGACGTACATTGTACGCTGGATTAGATGTACTGGAACAAGAACCTATGACGTTAACCAATAGACTGAACGAGGTTAGACACAAAGAGAGACTCCTTATCACTCCTCACATGGCTTGGGCAAGTATTGAAGCTAGAAAAAAGCTTCTTGAAGGTATTGTAGAAAATATTCGTGTATTTATGGAGAAATAATGATAGATGTACTGGTCATCGGTTCTGGAGGTGCAGGACTCACAGCTGCACTTGCTGCAAAAAAAGTGGGTGCTTCTGTCACTGTAATAGGTAAAACCTACCCTACCAACTCACAAACCTCTATGGCTCAGGGGGGTATCAATGCTGCCCTTGGGAATGCTGGAGATGACCATATCAGTTCTCACATCGCAGATACGATCAAATCTGCTCATGGGCTTTGTGACGAAGATATGGTCAGACATATGTGTGCAGATGCTCCTGAAACCATGTCATGGCTAGAGCGCTTAGGTGTACCTTTTTCAAGACTGGACAATGGTAAGATCGGTACTCAGACCATAGCCCAGCGTCAAATGGGTGGTGCTTCGGCCAAACGTGCATGTTATGCACAAGACTACACAGGGTTAAAAATACTCCACACCCTGTATGATACTTGTCTCAAAGAAGAGATAGACTTTTTAGACGAACACTATCTTCTTAATCTCATCATCCAGGAAGATACAGTCAAAGGCGCTACTTTTTTAGATATCCGCACAGGAGAAGTCAAACAGATCAATGCAAAGTCTGTCATCCTGGCAACAGGCGGGTATAGCTCACTCTACCATGGATTTACCACCAATGCGTATGGTTCCACGGGGGATGGTGTGGCTGCGGTACTGCGTGCAGGCGGAGCCGTATCTGATATGGAGTTCATACAGTTTCATCCTACAGCACTCAAACACTCTTGTATTCTCATCTCTGAAAGCGCCAGAGGGGAAGGTGGATACCTGGTAAATGAATCAGGTGAACGTTTTGTAGATGAACTCAAACCTCGTGATGAAGTAGCACGTGCCATTTTCTACCAAATACAAGAAGGACAACGTGTATTTTTGGATGTACGCCATTTAGGAGAGGAGAAACTCATGGAGCTTCTCCCGCAAGAGATGGAACTATGTAAAATGCATGAACATGTTGATCCCTCAATTGAGCTTATCCCCATCAAACCTGTAGCGCATTACACTATGGGTGGTATAGACGTAGATTATGCCCTGGAAGTGAATGGGATCAAGGGATGCTTTGCTGTGGGTGAGTGTTCCAATGCCAAAGTACATGGTGCAAACCGTCTTGGCGGGAATTCTCTGCTTGAAATTACAGCTTTTGGAAAACTTGCAGGAGAAAATGCGTATAAACACGCTGTGTATGCAAGCAACAAAGCTGCAGATAATACACAACAACAGAAAGATTCTGTAGAGATAGAAGCATTTTTATCACAAAAAGAGAATGTTAATTTTTATCCCTATAGAGAGATGCTCGGAAATCTTTTTTATGAAAAGGTCGGTATTGTCAGAGAGAATGACCAACTCCATGAAGCCCTCAACGAAGTGATCACGATGCAAGTCACAAAAAAAGAGATGGGCATTACAGACAGAAGCCCGACAAATAACCAGAACCTCATTGAGTTTTTGGAGTTTCAAAATGCCCTGCTTCTGGCACCCACCATCATCTCCGCAGCCATTGCCAGAGATGAAAGTCGTGGAGCGCATTACAAAGTTGGCTTTGAAAGTGAAAATGAAGATTTAAGAAAACATATTGTTTTACAATGGAAGAAGGAAGAAACATGCAGATAAAAATTCTTCGCTCTGAAACCAGTACTCATCAACTCTATACACTTCCTGCAGGTGAGATTCCTCTCTTGAATGCCTTGACCTACATTAAAGAAACACAAGATGCCACACTTACCTTTTCAGCTGGCTGTCGTGCTTCAGTATGCGGTACATGTGCTGTTCGTGTCAACGGAAGAGAAGAGCTTGCATGCGCGTATAAAGTAAAACCCGGAGATATCATAGAACCACTTCAGTATCATCCTGTATTACGTGATCTTAAAGTGGATAAACACAAAGCGAAAGAGACACTCGAAAAGAGTACGGCTTGGCTACACAGCTCACAAGAAGCTTCTCTCACACACAGCGATGAAAAACTCTCTGAAACACAAACAGACTGCATACTCTGTGACTCATGTTATTCTGCCTGCCCTGTCTATGCAGTCAATCCTGATTTCCTCGGGCCTTTTGCATTAACACGTGCCTACCGTTACAGCACTGACAAACGTGAAGGCAGTGTTAAAAACATCATAGATAACATTCAGAGCAATGGAGTGTGGGATTGTACTTTATGTGGAGAGTGTACAGCTGTCTGTCCTAAAGGTATAGACCCGAAAATGGACATCACTATGTTAAGAGGGATCTCTGTGCAGGAAGGTTACGATGATCCTTCTTTTGCTACACAGAGTTTTGGCACGCCAGATTTTGGCGGTGGAGGATTTGGGTTCGACCCCAATGCCGGGGTTTAGATATCTCTAGGATCCACGATCTTTCCAGCGATAGCTGAAGCTGCAGCAACAGCTGAGTTTGCCAGATAAATTTCTGAAGTTCTTGCACCCATACGGCCTACGAAGTTACGGTTGGTTGTAGCAAGACAACGCTCACCATCGCCCAAGATACCCATATATCCACCCAAACATGCTCCACATGTAGGGTTAGAAACCACTGCACCTGCATTGATAAGGATCTCCATCAAACCTTCATGTTGTGCCTGAAGGAGTATCTTTTGTGTGGCAGGAGTTACGATCATACGTGTATGACGTGCAACTCTTTTACCTTTCATGATCTCTGCTGCGATACGTAGATCTTCTATACGCCCGTTTGTACATGAACCTATCATCACCTGGTCTATTTTCAAATCATCTGCCACAGCTTGTTCTACAGGCTTACCGTTTGATGGCAAGAAAGGGTAAGCAATCACCGGTGAAAGTGTCGATGTATCGATGCTGATCACTTGACAGTACTCAGCATCTGCATCTGAAACATGGATCTTAGGTTCAGCTCTTAGGCCGCCGTTGGCTTCTTTTCTATCTTCAAGGTATGCTAGAGTAACATCATCTACTGCGAAGATACCATTTTTAGCGCCTGCTTCGATAACCATATTAGCGATAGAAAATCTATCTGCCATCCCTAAATATTGTATTGCGTCACCTACAAACTCAATAGCTTTGTATAAAGCGCCATCCACACCTATTTGACGAATAAGTTCCAGAATAATGTCTTTACCGTAGATGTGTTTTCCCGGTTTACCCGTTAACTCTACTTTGATAGTCTCAGGTACTTTAAACCAGTTACCACCCGTGATCATCCCGAAAGCAAGGTCTGTACTTCCCATACCTGTAGAAAATGCACCAAGCGCACCATGAGTACACGTGTGGCTGTCTGCACCGATGATCACGTCACCAGGAAGCACAAGTCCTTTTTCTGGAAGCAAAGCATGCTCAATACCCATGTCTTTTTCATCAAAGAAATATTTGAGGTCATGCTTATAGGCAAACTCTCTAGATATCTTAGCCTGGTTTGCTGAGGCTATGTCTTTTGCCGGGATGTAGTGATCCATCACTAAAGCAAAGTTATCTGGTCTAGCCATCTTTTCTGCACCGGACTCTTCAAACGCTCTAATGGAGATAGGGGTAGTAATGTCATTCCCGATGATCATATCGATCTCTACTCTAACGATCTCTCCTGCATGCACTTCACGCCCTGCATGTTCTGAGAAGATCTTTTCTGTCATAGTTTGTTTCATTTTATTATCCTTCGGATAGGACGCTTTTGAACAAAGTCCAAAAAACTACGCTGCCGCTATTGCAACTTCAGCAGTTGGCTCATGTGAC
>NZ_JBFFOH010000068.1:0-11804 GCF_041562805.1 Sulfurovum sp.
CAAACTGTTTCGTATCGTTATCTAGTATTTCAGTCAGGATGTCTTCTACTTCAATATAGCGTTTAAGCTCCGTCACCACATACCCTTCATCGTCTGCATCCACGACGAAACAGTGGGCGTGGCCGTGTTTGTAGATGTTGTACAAAAAACTACCGAATTTAACTCCGTCGATGACAAACTGTTAGGAATCACTCATGTATCTTATTTATTGACCAAAACATGTTAGCATGTTTTATCTCTTGTAAATATATTAAAATATATACTAACAAATTAAAGTGTACTTCTGTATAATTATTGAAAATATTCTTTGAAAATGGAAAAAATCAAGTGATAACAATATATGATTTAAAACCAAAATTTCAGGCGATGCTTCGCCCCATAGTACATTTCTTGTTTGATAGAGGAATTACCCCCAACCAAGTGACTGTTACAGCACTCCTATTGTCCATTTTAACAGGTCTGTTAATTGCGTTTTCGCATGGAGCGATTTGGACATTGTTACTTGTACCTATCATTATGTTTGTGAGAATGGCGATGAATGCTATTGATGGTATATTGGCCAGAGAACATGATATGAAAACGAAACTGGGTGCTCTTCTAAATGAACTAAGTGATGTCGTCTCAGACGCCGCCCTTTATCTTCCTTTAGCTTACATCAATGGTGTCAGCCCCGTTTTGACTGTCTTATTCGTTCTTTTTGCCATATTGACAGAGATGACAGGTGTCCTTTCTGTTGTAATGGGGAATGAAAGAGCTTATGATGGACCTATGGGCAAAAGTGACAGAGCGTTCCTTGTTGGTTTCATATGTCTTATTTTAGGTATTGGTGTATCTGCATCTTGGTGGGTAAATGTGTTATTGATCGTAGCTATAGTACTTGAGACTGTAACAGTTATTAATCGTGCAAAAAAGGCTCTACTTTAATGGAACAACTCTTCTTTAACAAGGCTGGTATAGTCTTAGGGATCATATTAGGCTTGCTCATTTTGGCAACTGCCGTTATCTATACCGTTTACCGAGACTCACAAGAATTAAAAGATCGAATTTATTCGTGGTGGATCATTATCATTTTTTTTATTTTGGGTGCAATGTTGAATACAACTGTAGCCATGTTCTTTTTCGGTTTCTTAAGCTTTTTAGCTCTAAAAGAGTACTTTACACTTATTCCAACGCGAAGAACGGACAGACGCGTCATATTTTATGCATATCTGGCAATTATTCCTCAATTTTATTTTGCAGGTATTCAATGGTACGGAATGTTTATTATATGGATACCGGTTTATCTTTTTTTACTTCTTCCATTTAGGCAAGTATTAACGGGCAATAATGAAGGGTTCCTTGAAAATACAAGTCGTATCCAGTGGGGACTTATGATGCTTGTGTTTGGTCTTAGCCATATTGCCTACATGTTAACGCTGCCACCTGTTCAAGGAAGTGATATCGGAGGAAAAGCATTAGTACTGTACCTTGTCCTACTCACAGAGCTTAATGATATTTTGCAATATATCTGGGGAAAGCGTATTGGAAAAAGGAAAATTGTTCCAAAAGTCAGTCCAAATAAAACCATAGAAGGATTTGTAGGTGCGCTCATCAGTATTACTGTACTAGCTATTCTTTTTTCATTTCTAACACCATTTACATGGATACAAGCAGCAATTGCCGGTATGATTATCTCTTCTGCCGGATTTGTCGGTGATGTCGTCATATCAATGATTAAACGAGATATTGGTGTCAAAGACTCAGGAACTTTACTCCCAGGGCATGGTGGGATCTTAGACAGGATTGACAGTCTAACATATACGGCCCCGCTCTTTTTCCACTATGTATACTATCTCTATTATTGAGCATCATTATGAAAAAAATATTCTTTTTAATAATCATAAAACCTATCATTCTTATTATCGCAGGTGTCAATGTTAGAGGGATTAAAGATTTACCTGTAACAGGACCTTGCATTGTTGCAGCGAATCACAACAGTCATATTGATACCTTAGCTTTGATGAGTCTTTTTCCAATAAATGGCATTGATAAAATACGGCCAGTAGCTGCAGCTGATTACTTCTTGAAAAATAGGTTCAGCGCATGGTTTTTTTTAAATTTAATTGGCATTATTCCCATCAGTCGAAAACCAGATAAAAGTGAAGGGCACCCCTTTGATAAAGTAAGAAAAGCGCTCGAAAATAATGAAATTATTATTATTTTTCCAGAAGGAAGCCGAGGAGAAAGTGAACAAATGGGTCGTTTTAAAACAGGCGTAGCCCATTTAGCAAAATCGTTTCCAGAGGTACCTGTACTACCAATACATATTCATGGTGCAGGAAAATGTCTGCCAAAAGGTGAAGCCCTTTTCGTACCTTTTATAATCGATATTTTTGTCGGTAAAAGTATATACCACCAGGAGACAAATGTAAAAGAGTTTACATCACTGCTTGAAGAAGAGATTAAAATTTTAAAAGGAAAACAATGACAACACAAACCGGATACTTCACAAGTTTCGATAATAATGAAATCTTTTATCGAAAGTGGGTACATGACGCTAAACCTAATGGGAGAATTCTTTTGCTTTTACATAGAGGCCATGAACATTCAGAGAGATTAGACCCTATCGCTCAAAAGAAAGAATTTGAGGGTTATACAATCTATTCCTATGATAATAGAGGTCACGGGAACACCAAAGTTCCTGCAACCTATGAGTTTATGGATTTAGTCAGAGATCTCAACAGTTTTGTGGGCTTTGTTTGTCAACAAGAAGAGAAAAAGGAAAAAGATATTTTTGTTGTTGCCAACTCGGTCGCAGGGGTGGTGGCCTCAACCTGGGTACATGATTATGCGCCTTCTATCAAGGGAATGGCTTTGATCGCACCAGCGTTCAAAATTAAACTCTATGCTCCGTTTGCAAAAGAGTCCTTGAAACTAGCCATACGCCTAAAGCCCCAACTAAATATTAAGTCTTACGTAAAAGCAAAGTTTCTAACACATGATAAAACAGAGCAAGTAAAATATAATCAGGACAAGCTGATCACTCCAAATATTCCGGCTAGACAGCTTACCACGCTCTTGGATACCGCTAAACGCGTTGTTGGTGATGCAAATTTAATCGTTACTCCGACCCTGGTATTGAGTGCAACAAAAGATTATGTCGTCGACTCCAAAATACAGGGAGACTTTTTTTCTAAACTTTCGTCAGAACACAAAAAATTTGTCCAGTTGGAAGGATTTTTTCATGGTGTTTTATACGAGGAAAATAATCAGTTGGCTATAGATGAGATCAGCTCTTTTATGACTGAGTGTTTTGACAAACAGGAAAATTGCAATCTTGATACAACTATAAAAGAGACGGCTGATGAGTTCGCCAAAATTGCATATGGTTCTCTTCCTTTACTCACTGAGATGAATTACGCAATACAAAAGTTTATGATGAGCAGGCTTGGAAGTTTAAGCGACGGGATGAAAGTTGGATTAACCTACGGATTTGATTCGGGTGTTACACTCGATTACGTTTATAAAAACGAAGCAAGTGGAAAAACATTTTTGGGAACAATGATTGATCAAAACTATCTCAATAGTATTGGTTGGAAAGGCATTCGCCAAAGAAAAATCAATATTGAAAAAAGTCTTGAAGAAAAAATAGCAATATTGCATTCAAAAGGTCAAAAAGTGCGTATTTTGGACATTGCAGGAGGACCGGCACGTTATCTAATCGATATTGCAAGTAATCATCCTGAAATTGAAGTTCAAGTTAGAGACTATCAAGAACAAAATGTTCAAGAAGGCCGACAGTTAGCTCAAGATAGAGGTCTTACAAACATCAGCTATATGCAATGTGATGCTTTCGATTCCAACAACTACGATAAAAGTACCTATAGTCCAAACATCATTATCATTTCAGGTATTTTTGAACTGTTCTCGGATAATGCTTTAATTGCGAATGCCATTGAGGGTGTTTGCTCTATCATTGAGGAGAATGGATTTTTGATCTATACGGGTCAACCCTGGCATCCACAATTAGAACAAATTGCCAATGTTCTAGGAAATCACCAAAATGAGAAATGGGTAATGCGCCGTCGTTCCCAATATGAGCTTGACAAGATTTTTAAAAACAGTGGGTTTGTAAAAGACACTATGGATATTGATGATTGGGGTATATTTACAGTTTCTTCTGCGATGTATCAATCCAAAACAATAAAAGAAGAAGACATTGTCAGCGTATAGATTTGATCCCGCATTAGAGGCTGTGACAGCACCGAAAGAACGTATTGTATGGCTTATATTTATGGGGATTGTCTTTTTTTTGCTCTATGGTGCCAGTAATCAATTCGCTGCAATAACGGCACCTCACATTTCACTATTTATGTCTTGGGAAAGAGACATTCCATTTATTGAATCTTTTATCGTGCCTTATATGTCGTCAGATCTTATGTTTGTGATTGCTTTTTTATTACCTTACACACGTTTAGAAATCCGTATTTTAGCGGCAAGAGTCCTTTTTATCGTTTTTTTTTCCATAATAATATTTGCTCTTTTCCCTCTGCAGTTTGGATTTGAAAAGCCCAAAGTAGAAAGTTATAATCTTCTATTTACAGCACTGCAGGCAGACCTCCCTTTTAACCAACTGCCTTCTCTACACATCAGTTTTGCTATCGTATTGTATGCCTCAATGAAACGACATTTAAAGAACTCTATTGTTCGGCTAATCGCCCTTGTTTGGTTTAGTTTAATTGCGCTCTCTACCCTTTTTGTCTACCAGCACCACTTTATTGATTTACCCACGGGAGCGTTCATGGGATTATTGGCACTATTTATTATTAAAAAAGATCAAAAATCTTTTTTTGTATCACAATTCAGCACGCCAAGAAGTTTAAAAATGGGGCTCTACTTTTTAACGGCTGCAAGTGTATTTATGATACTGAGTTTTACTGTTGAGCATGGAATGGCTATACTCTTTTACCTATTCATATCATTATTCAGTGTAGCCCTTGTTTATGCATTTGGATTAAATAACTTACTAGCAGGGAAAGATGCCCGGGCATCACTTTTACATTGGATTATTTTCTTTCCGTACTTTTTGGGAAGTCGCCTTTCATGGATGTATTTTAAACGTAAAATCGACCTTATGACAAAAGTAAAAGACAACGTATATTTAGGACGTTTACCGTCTGCTAAGGAGTACTCTAAAATAAAAGATAATAACATTGCCCATATTATTAATTTAGCAACAGAACAACAGTGGCAGAAACCCTTTCAAGAAGAGATACGTTTCCCTTATCTTGACCAAACGATTCAAGCACCTCATGCTTTGCATCAAGGAGTACTTTTAATTGAAGCAAACAAGGAAAATGGTGTATATGTGCACTGTGCACTTGGGTTATCACGGAGTGTACTGTTAATATCTGCATGGCTTCTATATCAAAAATACACGCTAGCAGAAATTGACACCTTAATGGCAAAACTACGTCCGGCATATGTCCGTTCTGCCTATATGGACTTAACATTAAAATTATACATGGGGTATCTAGAAGATGAGCATACGCAGTCTTTCAACAAAAACACCTAGGCTAATAGAACCAAAAAGTGTCACGAATACGACCAGAATTCGTAACATCAAACACTTCTTATATCTTATCAATCAACATCTTTTTCCATAGACCTTCAGAGTGATCGATCTCTTTTCCCTTATAGTAAAGAGAAATAAGTTTAAGCTCGTTTGATTCTGTCTTATGGGCAATATGATCAGGGCTTACAGTATAACGTCCAAGAGTCTTACTTGTTGGCCATTTTATATGTGTATAACATATGTAGACTAGCTCTGAGCAGACAATTTTATCTGTTGTTTCCACATCAAAATTAAAATCATACGCCTTTCCCAACTGGGCAAATGCGCGTAATATAATGGCCTTCCTTTTCTTGACATCTATGGCACTCTCTCGTAAAACTGCCATATCGTCAATATTTAGAAAATGCTTTAAGCTGTTTAGTTCAACACCTGAACGGAGTGCTTCTACTATCTGACGTCCCTCTTCTATCTGCTTGTGATAAGGCACGATAATAGGTTCATCCCAAATACCAAGCTCTTTGAGCTCTTCCTTAGAACCTATCCAAATAGCTGCATGCCCCCAATAACCTGGTATAAACTTATCTGTCAGTCTAAAGGGTGTTTTTTCTAACAAGATATCGCCAGCCTTCATCTCTTGACGCAAAGCTGTCTCAGCTGTATTATTCGTATACATCAATCCTCGTCGTGTCGAGATCAGACCCATACCGTTTCCAAAGACGCCACTCATAAGATTTATACTGTCATCTCGAAACAACTCAACTTCATCAACACTGCTCTTGCCGTAAAAATATAATTTTCTTGCTACAACCTGAAAAAAGTTTTTATCTTCCTGTGCTCGGTAAGATGGGCTATTCTCAATTAAAGTTTGTAAATAGACCATCTCATCATCATACTCATACTCTTGTTCTAACTCTCGTTGATAAAACTGAATCGCTTTTTGCATGCGAATATAGTTACCGATAGAGGTATATTCACTTGTAATGAGAAGAAGTTCACGGCTTTCCAAGTTGTATTCACTGTCTGCATCATTAATAACATGTCGCAAATGCCGTTCACTTTGCATCGCAGAGAGGTTGAAAAGGTAATTATCATAAAGAACGATAGCTGAAGAAAGTGAGAGCATCACTCCTTTAAAACGTCTTTTTTCATCTAATTTTTTTTCTTTTAGCCAAGGCTCAAACAACAATGCTTTTTTTAACAAAGCACTACGCAGTGTTTTGTAATCTTCTGTACGTTTCTTTATTTTCTGAATAGATTGAGCACTCAGGTACCCGCTTGACTCCAACTCTGTATTTAACTCGTCGAAAAAAGCAGGAGATTGACTGCGCTGCACCAATGAACGTTCGACTAAAGTGTACAACGACTCCATCTCAACATCGAAGATATCTCTATTTTCTTGTTCAGCAGACAAGTTTAAAGAAGATATTATTAATAAAACAATTATCCATTTCATTTTTTTACTTTATTCGCATCAAAATGTGTACGACCTATCAATATAGTTTTGTACAGTGCTATCAAAGCGAGAACAGACATTAAACTTGGAATAAGCACAGTTAGGTTCATTATAGCTTTGAATGGTACCACTCTTACTTTTTTTTTCAGATTATGGGTAATCGTCTCTTTGGCATTATCTGAGAAAATGCTGCTTGCGCTTACTTTCATATCCGCTTTTTCCAAGGTGGGAGAGGTTTGGTATAGAGTCTCTTTGGTACTACTTTGAATCCGCGCATCAGTTTAGCTACATGTTCTTGCGCTTTGTCTCCGTGTACGGCAATGGCGATCTTCATCTGCGTTGTCAGATGCCAGTAGCAGTTGAGATCGATGCGGTGTCTGTTCAGTGTCTCTTCGAGAGCTTCGACCTCTTCTATGGTTTTTGGGTAAGTCATTTTGAGGCTTTACCTTTTACTGGACACACTTTCATTTTATGTAAAATCTTTAGATGGAAATTTATCGCCTGTCGCACCGTATACAACTCTTTGACCATATATACCATTATCACCTTCAGTCGAAGGTTTATTTGCTATGGCATTTTTCAAAGTATGCAAGTTTGATGACTGGTGAATATATCTCTGTCTGAGTTTATAATGGTCTTCTTTGGCAATGGGTTCAAACGTTGCAAGCTTTTTATAAACCTGAACTAATAAATGTTCTTTTTCTCTAGAGCTTGTATCATTTTTTGCTATTGTGTCTAGTTTATATTGATCTAGTATTGGGACTAAAGGTACTCTGTTTACCTCTTCTTTGTCTTTTGATGTTGCTTCGTCATGCATAAGCTTCAAACAGACAAGTTCGTATTCCCATGAGAGGTTTTTTCGGTACATATAAGTCTCTTTCTGAGTGTAATACATATTATTTTAGCCATGACGGTGGCTGGTATGATTCTCTTTTTTGACCAAATACCCACCTTCTTTCGCTTTCTCACCGATAGATGAAACTTCGAAATCGTCATAATAGTCTTTCGCTATCCATTGGTAACGCTTATTCCACGTTTTAAGCTTATCGAGATCTGTTCCTACTGGATAAAGAATAAGCTCTTCAGCAGGTGAGTTCTGGTATCCGCCACCTACGTCAGCATGAGCGCCCGGAACAATAAACTCTTTGAAATTTCCTTCTACCTTGTGAACACCGCTATAGGGCGCATCAAAAATAGAGTGTGCTTCAAAGTTATATCGGTACTCATCCATGGCCATAATATGATAGACCGATCCGATCTTCTCCTTATCGAAGTGTATGTTTAAATCTTTAGAATCATTACTCTGCATAAACCCGTAATGCGTAACGGTATCGCCTATGTTTGCATGTCTGAAAGCAAGACTTTTAATACTGATTTCAGGCTTATCATGATATTTCTCATTTATTACCATCTCAGCATCTTCTTTGTCCTCTTCACCTTTTCTATAAGCACCTGCCGCGCCCTTTATCAGAGGATTGAAATAAGGTTGATCATTGATGTAGGTATAAAGTCCATTCTCTTCTTCATAAAAAGGTGAAAAGGCATTTTTGCCCTCTTCATCGGTGTCAAGCGCATATTCCAAGTACCCATCTTGTTTTAAAAGTGCAAAATCTTTCATCAAGGTACAGGCAAAATGGCGTGCTTCCGTTGCTCCACGACTAAAACCAAAAACGTCCAAAACCAATTCATCGACATGTGTGGTCTTTTGTTCTCTGAGCTGCTCAGCGATCTTCTCACACGAGTAGATAATATGCGCTTTAACGCCTGCTTTGCCTGTGCCCAAACCTAAACCAAAGAGACTGTCATTGTCAAGGGCCATATTATCGACCGGATCGATCGTTCCCGAGCCAGAAGCATAGAGCTTATAAGATTTCACATTTTGAATATCTGCCTTGGTTCTTGAAAGCCTATCGGCTCCCTCATAATGCTCATACAATCGTTTGATGTTGGTATATCCGTTGGTGTAAGAGCTATCTTCCACACTGTCTGGAAGGACCTCCTTAACAAGGTACTCTCCTATAAAGGCATCTAGTTTCTTTTCATCAACTAATGTTCCACGATCCAAACCGGAAAGATTATTAAAATAGTCACCTATCCCTTCAAAAAAGCCGTCTTCTATACCATTATGAGTTTGATACACTTCCACAAACAGTAAAAAGAGTTTATCCGAGTCTTTCGTAGCACTGTCAGAATATATATGATATTTATTTTTTGTGCCAACTAGCGATCTCTCTTCAAAATAACGCATATCGGCAATGACCTCATTTCTCAACAAGTTCATTATGGTCTCATTTTTTTCGCTGGGGTGTTCCAAGAAGGCTTTGGCAAAGAGGTCTTCATTTTCATTATCGCTAGTTTTTTTGATTTCTCTTATAAAATCTATCTGCTTTTTCACATACTTTTTAAAGTCCTGAAAAAAGTCAATATTGTACATATTGTTGTTGGTGCCGTCAAAAAAGACCCCAAACTCCACTTGAAGTTTTGGCATTAACGAGACGCTCACCTCGTTTTCATACAGACTTAACCTAAAGTCGATATCTACAATTTCTTTTGAATTTTTCAAAATGTAGTTATAGACATAAGGCAGAGAAACCAGGGCATAGGCCTCTTGTTGCGCCTGGTTTACATTGGTACGAGAAAAAGCTCTGTTTTCCTCATTGATATATGCATCACACTCTTTTTTGTCTTTATGAAGATAGGTGACATTTATCTTTTCACCAGAAATCGCCTCGCTCTTCTCTAAATTTTTCGCCGCGTCTTTAAAGGATTTTGACTTAAGTGCATTTGCTTTGGATGTGACATTGTAAGCAGGAGCGTTAAAGAGGTGTACAAGTTTATTTTCTTGTTTTAGATTGACGTTTCTTATGTTTTTATTGACCTGTACATAATTAGCATCTTCTGCTTCTATCGCTTGTTTTAGAATTGCTGCATATTTTGCTCTTGCCGCATCAACAACGGCTTTGTCATCTTTTAAGGAACCGGCAAGTTGTCGCGCTTCGTCTTTGCTGACAACCAGGTAGGCAAAACGGGTTCGTTCGTCTTGTTTGCAAGGGGTCCCGTTTTTGTTTTGGAAGCTCTTGATATGCAGGATTTCATCATGGTTATAGTAAACCTCGCCTTCATACCGTGCAGACATTACTTTTCACCTTTTTCATGTTTCATTTTATACTCTATCTCATAGATTCTGCCTTGCACTGGCCTGCCTAATTCAATGGCTTTTCTATACCATTGAATAGCTTTTGGGTAATCTACATCATCAAATTCATAGATATGGCCCATATTAAATGCTGCATTTGCATCTCCCATTTCAACTGCTTTTAGATACCAAACTATCTCATTTGCTTGATCTTGTAGAGTCTCACCATACAAAACACCCAAATTATATGTAGCAATTGCATCACCCATCTTATTTCCAAGTTTGTAATAAGCTATTGCTTGGTCATACTCTTTGAGTTGATTTTTATAAAGCAAGCCCATCCCTGAAGCACAATTCCCATAGCCATTATCAATACACTCTTGATAGATCGCTTCGGCTTTTTTATAGTTCTTTTCATCTCCGCTTTTAGCATACATCAAACCAGCCTGATAAAGGCCTTGATAGTTCCCAAACTCTGCTAATTTTCTATAAAACTTCTCTGCCGTTTCATACTTTTTTTGAGACCGATATACCCGTGCTAAATCTAAAAGTGCATCGGTGTTACCTATTTCTATCTCTCTTCTGAAAGCCGCTTCTGCCTCTGCCCATCGTTCTTCTTGTGCAAATATTACACCAAGGTTGTGTGCCCCTTTGGCATATCCGAGATCTGCGGCCTGTTGATAATACTCAAACATCTCTTGGCGTTTATCATAACTTCCGGCGTGTTGATCACGAAGCTGTCCCATTAAAAAGAGTGAAGTAATGTCATTTCTTTTTATACCCTCATTGATAACATCTTCGGCATCCCCGTACTCTTGCAGACTCATATAGTACAGAGCCTTACAGCCATAGGCATTCATATTGTCTTTTTCAATCTCTTCATCATAGAAGTCCAGGGTTTTTGACTTGGCTTTTGACTTATTTATAAACTTGAAGTAACTCTCATCTTTTACGATGGCGTAAATACCGCCTATTTGACAGGTGCTGTCTTTGTACTCTTTTATCTTTTGAAAGTATGGAAGCGCTTTTTCGTGTTCTTTAAGGGCTTCATTGTAGATACCTGCTGTAAAATAGACAGCTGCTTTATCACCATTATCTATAGACTTCTTGTACAGCTCTAAAGCTTTTGCATAATCTCTTTGAACGGCATAAATACCTGCCAGAAAGTTGATATTTTCAACTGTAGGTGCATTTGCTGTTTTCTCTTCCAGGCATTGCATATATTCTGTGTTCGTTTTTACAACGTCTTTACATAAAATCTCTTTTTGAACAGGTACTTTGATACTTTCCAAAAAGGTGTCTATATCTACTGCTGTAGTCTCCGCTAAAAGTGTGTTTACTATTAGGAGTAACCCGATTATGACTTTATATATTTTCATTATTTCTCTTCTTTTGCTTCGACTTCTTCTACCTTATTCGTATCATACACCAGCACTGCGTCTGCCGCATCTTCCGCTTTACCGTCAATGTACGCTTTGAATGGTATTTCTCTTACTTTCTCTTCTTTTAGATTATGGGTTATCGTCTCTTTGCCGTTGTACTCTGCAATATCGTTGCCGTTTACATTCCATCTGATCTTATCCAACTCTTCGGCTCTCGGCTCGTCTATATTTAAAATCGCAAGACACGCACCCTCTTCTTCAGAGTTATAGCTTTCTGCA